>JAIVXD010000225.1:0-4774 GCA_048636195.1 Anaerolineales bacterium | reverse complement strand
TCATTTTTGTTGCTTTTGCATATTATTCATGGTTGGATTCAAGACGCCCACAACCCCCTGCAGCATCTGAACATAAATACAAAATGCCGGCAGAAACCTCGGCGAAAAAACCTGTTTTAGATGCAAAAAAATATTATGACAGAGGCAGGGTTTTTTATAAGAAAGGCCGCTTGCGGGATGCTAAGCGGTTATATGGAGAAGCACTTAAGATAGACCCGGGTTATGTGGATGCATTGAACAACCTTGCGGTTATATATATGCATGAGAAAAATTTTCCTGCAGCCCAGAGAAATCTTGAAAAGGCAATTCGGTTAAAACCGGCGGATGTTGACTCTTATTACAACCTGGCATGTGTTTTCTCAATCAAGGGGGAGGTATCCAAAAGCCTTTCACATCTTAAAAAGGCGGTTTCCATGGACCGGTCGGTTAGACAATGGGCTCAAAAAGATGCTGATCTGAATAATGTTAGGAGAGCCCCTGAGTTTAAGGATATAATAAGATAACCTGAAGATGAAGGAACATATGGACTGGAATAATTTGAAACAGAAGATTAGAAAATTACTTTGCTGCTTCCTATGTGTCGGCATATGGGGATTTTTCGGTAGCCCTGCTGTAATGGGAGCCCGTGTTACAGGGGAGGAGGGTGTAACTACTACCAGTTCAGAAACAGAACCGAAGACGCAGAGACCTCTTAAGGCCAAGCCTCGTGAAAAATCCGCTACTCAGAAAAGGCCTGTTCGGACGAAGGAAAAGGTTATCAACAAAAAAATTGTTAAACAAAAGGTTAGCACCGGGGATAAGAAAACCACAAAAAGATCAACTCCCGGCGAGCCTTATGTAACTATTGATTTTGACAATGTCGATATTGCCATATTTATCAAGTTTATCAGCGAACTGACGGGCAAGAATTTTGTTATTGACAAGGCAGTTAAGGGAAAAGTAACGATTATCTCTCCCACCAAGATTTCGGTGAAAGAAGCTTACAGGGTTTTCGAGTCTGTATTGGAGGTCCATGGCTATACCACGGTTCCTGCCGGAAGCGTAACAAAGATTGTACCGGCAGTTGCAGCACGATCCAAGGACATTGAAACGAGACTTCGCGCGGAAGGCATCAGTGCTGAAGACAAGGTGGTGACGCAACTAATACCTCTCAGGTATGCGGATCCCAACGAGTTGAAGAAGCTTTTTGCACCCCTGATATCCAAGAGCAGTGTTATGGTTTCTTACCCGCCAACGGGAATGTTGATTATCACCGACGTGCTTTCCAATATCAAACGCCTGCTTCGTATTGTAGACGCAATAGACGTGGAAGGCATTGGTGAAGAGATATCCATTGTTCCCCTTGAACATTCAATGGCTACTGTGATGGCGAAATCATTAAGCACTCTTTTTCAAAAAAAGAAGGTCAGGGTCAAGAAAGGTGCGTCTCTGGTATCTGATATCAAGATTGTTCCCGATGAAAGAACCAATTGCCTGATAATACTGGCATCTGAATATGATACCATGAAGATCAAACAACTGGTAAAATTGCTGGATAGGGAGACTCCCCCCGGGGAAGGGGATGTTCATGTTTATTATCTTGAGAATGCCAATGCCGAAGAGCTTGTAAAGGTTTTGATGGCCATTCCGTCGAAACAGGAAAAGGGAGTGAAAAAAGGAAAGGCACCGGTTGTATCCAAAGAAGTCCAGATCGTGGCCGACAAGGCTACCAATTCTCTTGTAATTATGGCAAACAAGGATGATTACCTCGTCCTGGAAGACGTAATAAAGAAATTAGATATTGTACGAAAAATGGTATACATCGAAGCCCTTCTCATGGAAGTTGATGCCCGGAAGGCATTCGATCTGGGTATGCAATGGTTTATTGGAGATGAAAAGATCGGTACGCGTGGCGGCAAGAATATTGCGGCCTTTGCCGGCTCAACACCATCGAAGAATCTTTTTCCGTCAATTGATCCCGTTACCTCGACCGGCATACTTCCCCCCGGGTTACTTCTGGGAGTTATGGGAGAGGCCATAACTATTGCAGGGATTGATTTCCCAAACATTGGAGCGGTCGTAAAGGCCTTTCAGGGTGATTCTGACGTGCATATCATCTCAACTCCCCAGCTTATGACACTCGATAACGAAGAAGCGGAGATCCAGATTGTAAAAAATATCCCATATCTTACCAGTAAGGATACATCAGCAGCACTCGTAGATTACAGTAATTACGAATACAAAGACGTGGGTGTCACCCTCAATATAGTGCCACAAATTAACCAGGAGAGATTTGTCCGTTTAAAAATTTCCCAGGAGGTGGCCCAGGTGGTTGAAGCTGAATCCATAATTGGCCTTCCCACCACACTGAAAAGGGTTGCCAAGACCACTGTGACCGTTAAAGATGGTCATACCGTGGTTATTGGCGGCTTGATCGATCAGGCACTAAATGAAAGTACTTCAAGTGTGCCTTGTCTTGGAGATATCCCCGGTCTCGGATGGCTTTTCAGGACCACTTCGAGGGCTTCAGATAAAACCAACCTTTTCATTTTTGTTACGCCCCATATCATTGAAAACCCGGACGAGGCAAAAAAGGTTTATCAGGAAAAGAGAGATTACATCGAAAAACTTCAAGAGGGCGGTATCAAGATGTATGACCGGCCGGGCAGTAAGAGTTCCAAAGAAAAAAAGCAATAATCTTTTGAGAGATAAGGTATGGGCCATAGGCTGATTGGTGAAATATTGAGAGATATCTGCGGTCTTTCAAATGAGTCTCTTGAAGAAGCTCTGAGAATACAGGAAGAAAAAGGAGGCCGGATCGGTGAGATATTGGTACGGCAGAAGGCCATATCAGACTCCGACCTTTTAAAGGCCCTCAGCATTCAATTCAACCTCCCTTTTTCATCAACCCTGCCTATCGAAGACTTGAACACCGAATTCACCGCAAAGGTTCCCATCCAGTTTCTAAAAAAATACAAGATGGTTCCGGTGGTTGTCCCCAATGGTGCATTCATAGCCTTTAACGACCCTCTACTCTTCCAACCCTTAGATGACCTGCGGCTTCTCCTGGGTCTGGACGGGATCAAGGTTGTTCTTACCCCTTACTCCGCTATCCTTTCAACAATCAATTTTGCCTATGACATGAGCAGCGATTCTGCTGAACAGGTCATTCAGGACATGCATGAGGAAGACACTGACCTGATCATTTCTGAGATAGAGGAGACCGGCGATCTTCTCGAGGACACGAGTGATGCTCCCATTATTAAGTTAGTCAACCTGATGCTGTCTCAGGCAGTAAAAGCCCGCGCCAGTGACATCCATATAGAACCCGCTCAAAACCGTATAAAGATTCGCTACCGCGTGGACGGCGTTCTTTATGACAGGCTAACCCCGCCCAAGCATATCCAGGCAACGTTGACTTCTCGAATAAAGATCATGGCCAAGATGAATATAGCCGAAAAAAGGCTTCCACAGGATGGCCGGATCGAGATCAGAATTGCGGATAAAAATATAGATATCCGTGTATCGACCATTCCAACGGCCTTTGGTGAACGCGTGGTAATGAGGTTACTTGACAAGACTAATGTCCTGCTCAAGGTTTCAGACCTCGGAATGCCGGAGAACCGCTTGAAGGAGTTTGATGACCTTATTAGATCTGCCCACGGGATACTTCTGGTCACCGGGCCAACAGGTAGCGGAAAGACCACCACCCTTTATGCTGCCCTTTCTACAATTAATCGATCTGATATCAATATCATTACCATAGAGGATCCCGTCGAATACCAGATCGAAGGAATCGGCCAGATTCAAGTAAATCCCAAAATAGAGCTGACCTTTGCCAAAGGGTTACGTTCCATCGTGCGTCAGGACCCTGATGTAATCCTTGTGGGAGAGATAAGGGATCTTGAGACAGCCGAGATTGCCATTCAATCTGCCTTGACCGGGCATCTTGTATTCTCGACCCTGCATACAAATGATGCGTCCAGCGCAGTGACGCGGCTTATTGACATGGGCATTGAATCTTTTCTGGTTACCTCCTCGGTCCTTGCCATACTGGCCCAGAGGTTGGTGCGCACAGTCTGCACTGATTGCAGGGAGGAATACACTCCTGACAAAGAGTCTCTTCAGAGTATAGGAATAGACTTGGATATGGCTGAAGGCAGGACGTTTTATCGTGGCAGGGGATGCCCATCATGCCTGAATACGGGGTATTTGGGAAGAACAGGTATATTTGAGTTGATGATGCTGGATGATAGAATCAAGAATCTCATATTGAAGACATCTGATGCCAATGCCATCAAACGCAGGGCCGTTGAACAGGGGATGGTCACCCTTCGTCAAGACGGAGCACAGAAGGTTCTAAATGGGATCACGACGATCGAAGAAATTTTTAGAGTTACTCAGCAGTAGGTGTTTTTCCTATGATCTTGCAAAAAGCTCGTCAAACTGGTCTTCAAAACTGAACCTTTTACTGTTTTTCGAATTTCCATTCCATATCCTGCTTCTTTTCATTTTTAATCGATTGATTAAATTCACAAATTTTGCATGAATGATATAAAGACATACGATTAGTGTGAAAAGAGCAATAGCGTAAGCAATTATCACGAAAGCCAAAATCGCAATTATAGGGATCCCATCGCCTACACCTATCTTTCCCAATAAATCCGATATCAGTTGTACCAGCCCAAATGTCATTTCTTCCAAAGTCTCTATCCTTTCCTCTAATTCATATTTTTTACAATTAAAGCCTCTGCCTCGTGAGAAGGTTCGAGGTTAATTGGTATGCAATATAGAT
>JAIVXD010000224.1:0-4782 GCA_048636195.1 Anaerolineales bacterium | reverse complement strand
AAAGCAGGTGCATCGCATTCATGGTTTAAGGCGATCTTTTTTCTAATGGCGAAGCCTTATCCATTCTCTCACGCATCAGACGAATGGTCTTTGCATAATTTTCGCTGTAAAAAATGGCAGAACCTGCAACAAAAACATTGGCGCCTGCAGATGACACCAGGCCTATGGTCTCCGGGCTGATCCCGCCATCGACCTCGATCTCAATGTCCAAACCCCTCTTATCTACCATTTCTTTTAGCCGCTTGACTTTAGGAATGACTTGGGGAATGAATTCCTGGCCTTCAAAGCCGGGGTTGACAGTCATAAGGAGAACCATGTTCAGGTCTTCCAGGATATACTCCAGAACATCCAAGGGCGTGGCGGGATTTAAAGAGACGCTTGCCCTCACTCCATTATTCTTTATATGCTGTATCGTCCTGTGAAGATGCTTAGTCGTCTCCGCATGGAAGGTTATGATACTGGCGCCTGCGGCTGCGAATTCATCAACAAAGCTGTCCGGTTCTGATATCATCAGGTGGACGTCAAGGGGCAGGTCCGTGACACGTCGTGCAGCCTTTACAATCATAGGCCCAATGGTAATATTAGGGACAAAATGACCGTCCATGACATCGATGTGGATGTAATCAGCCCCTGCCTTTTCCACAGCCTTAATCTCTTCTCCAAGCCGTGTAAAATCAGCCGAAAGGATAGAGGGCGCAATTTTTCCCATGTGGATTCCTCCGTTGATAAAATCGCTCTCACGATTTCATATAACGTCCGCCTGCGACGGACTCTTACTAAACAAGGCCCCAAAAAAACCATCCATTCCATGGACATGAGGCAAGGTCTTGAAAAAACCTTGATCATCAATTAGATCGAGTCCCCATTCGGGGACACTCTTTCGCAGGTCTTCTAAAGCCATTTCTCTGTTTTCCCCTAAGAAATCACGAACCACATCCTCATTCTCTTCCCTTGAGATGGTGCAGGTCACATAAAGCATCTTTCCCCCTTCCCGGAGTAGGGGTACGGCGTTATTTAGAATCTTCAGTTGTAAAACGGACAGCCGCCTGATATCGGCTTCACCCCTGATCCACTTTGCATCCGGATGCCTGGAAATAGTACCCAGGGCAGAGCAGGGTCCGTCAACCAAAATCCTGTCAAAGTAACGCCCGGCCATGGGGAAAGGATGCTTCACAGCGTCAGCAACCATAGGCTGAATGCAGCCCATTCCAAGGCGGTATGAGCTCTGTACAAGCCTTAACAGCCTCTTATGGTTCATGTCAAGCGCAACAATCTCTCCCTTATCTCCCATTAGTTCTGCCATATGGGTAGATTTGCCCCCCAGTCCCGCACAGATATCAAAGACTCTCTCCCCCGGTCTGGGTGAAAGAAGGCGGGCACAGATCTGTGCCGGCTCGCTCTGCACTTGAAACAGGCCCTCTTTAAAGGTTTCCAGCCGGTCAACCGGTCCCTTAAGGCCCTCAATTGCGATGCCTTCCGGTGAATACAAGGTCGGTTTACCTTCCACACCTTCCGCTTTCAGGCGTTTTATCAGACCTGGGCGGTCAACTTTTAACGTATTGGCTCTAATGACCATGCCCGGGATGCGGTTCCCCGCTGATAAGGTGTGTTCTGTGGTATCGGTTCCTGTCTCTCTGATCCACTTTTTTACCAGCCATGTGGGGTAGGAATAAAAGACAGATAGATAACGAACCGGATCTTTGTCCCTGTCGGGGAAAGTGATTTGCTCCTTCTCACGGCAGATACTTCGTAAGATACCGTTGACAAAACTTACCACATGATTGGATTCTATGGCTTTGGCCTGCTTGACTGCTTCGTTGACCGCTGCCGATTCCGGGACCCGATCCATATAAAATATCTGGTAGAGGGCAAGGCGGAGGATGTTCAAGACGGGAGGTTCTATCTTTCTGAAAGAAAAGCGGATATTCTGCTGAATTATCCAATCAAGCCTAAGCCTCCACCGCAAAACCCCTTGAACCAGGTGAACGATAAAGGCCCGATCTCGTTCATTCATATGGGGGGCTTCCTGGAACTCATATTCCAGAAATTGCTTCAGAGAGCCGGGCCTATCTTCCTGCCTGTTTAGTGCTTTAAGTGCCAGGTCCCTCGGTTTCACTGATTTCATGTCCTAAAAAGGTTATCAGTCCCCTTTCAACCAGATCCAGATCCACATCCGTATCATAACAGGGTCCAAAGGGCCTTCTATTTAATATCCCGTAAACAGGAATTGGGTAGCTGTCCTGAATACCGCTTGACAGGTCTCGTTCACATGCAACACCAATAATAACATCCGGCTTTTTCTCCACCACGATCCTTCTGGCCAGGGTCCCGCCCGTAGCCACCGACATGGACACATGATATTTTTCCGAAAGGGCCACTAAATCCTTTATCTTGCACTTGCCACAGGCCTTGCAGTGCTCCACATTGCCGGTAATCCTTACGGTGCACTCGTGATTCTGGAGACAATGGGGGAGAAGTATAAGAAGCTTTGACGGTCTGACCTTTCTGGCTTCGGCAAGGACCAGTCGATTATTGATGGCTACGAAGGATCTCCGGGTCTCGGTTTTGCTAATGCCCAGGCACTTGCCAACTCCCACCAGCAAAGGGAACAGGACTCGAATCACCACGCCCCGAATACGGCGGTTAAAAAAAAGGTTCTTCCCCCGGACAATAGTAAAAACTAAGGTTAGGGCGCCGCCCAGCCAGAAAAGGACAAAACCACCTAAGAATATAGCCAAAATCCCGGGAAGACTTCTATGGATATTGGACAGACCCACATATGGAACCCACCAGAGCAAAATGGCCAATCCCACCATGACCACACAGGCAAGCAGCAAAAGGAGGATAAAGATCCTTTTTGTGGGCTGTCTTTGGTCTTCAGGTTCAGAAAATCTTTTTTCGTCAGTGGTTAATGGGACATCCATCTGTTGGGGCATTGCTTTTGGCGTTTTTGGCGACCCTTTCATTCTAACTCCCCAATAGGGTTCCTTTATCTAAGGGAAATCCTCTCAGGAAATCCTTGACAGGAAGTCTCTTCCTGCCCGGGATTTGCAATTCTCTGATCTGTACTATACCCTTGCCGGTTTCCACCTCGAGTCCGCCTTCTTCATGTCCTTTAACCTTCCCGGGCAGGCCAATCCGTTCTTCGTCTACAACCCGGGATGAGAAAAGTTTGATATCCTTTCCCCGGAGTCTGGTAAAGGCCCCTGGCCAGGGATCAAATGCCCGGATAAGAGCGGATACAGTCTCAGCAGGTTTGTCCCATTTTATTTGAGACATACCTCGATCTATCTTAGGCGCATAGGTAGAGGCATTCTGATCTTGAGGTCTCTCCCGTAATCGATTTTCAGCCAGGCCCTCGAGAGTCCTGATGAGAAAGTCTCCGGCCAGGGCAGAAAGCCGGTCGTGAAGCTGGCCTGCTGTTTCGTCGGGCAATATGGGCATTTCCTGCTGTAAAAGTATTGGACCGCTGTCAAGTCCTTCATCCATCCGCATGGCGGTCAGGCCGGTCCTGGCTTCGTTATTTAGAATGGCCCACTGGATGGGGGCTGCGCCTCGATACTGTGGTAAAAGTGAGGCATGGATATTAAGGACTCCCCAGGATGGAATGCCAAGCATCTCCTTCTTTAAAATCTGACCAAACGCCACAACAACCAACAGGTCAGGCGCTTTGTCACGAATAATCTCACAGAATTGCCGGGCCGAGGCATTCTCAGGTTGCAGGACCTCGAGCCCACAGGCCATGGCAGCTTGTTTGACAGGGGATTGGGCTATTTTTTTCCCTCTTCCCCGGGGCCTATCAGGCTGGGTGACTGCAGCCAGAACATCATGGCCATTTTCCAGGAGCGCTTTTAAAGCGGGAACAGCAAATTCCGGGGTCCCCATGAAAACGATCTTCGGGCGTTCAAAGATTTTTTTTTGTGCCAATTCTTCCACGAAAAAATTTAGCTCCGCTTGGCTCCGTCCCGCCGGCGGGATAGAAATTTCGAGACATTCAGTTATTCTTTTTTTAGCTTTTTCTTCAACCTCTTCTTATAAAGGGCCCTTTTGAGGCTGCTGATATGATCAATGTAGAGCGTGCCATTCAAGTGATCTATCTCATGCTGCAAACAGATGGCCAAAAGGCCCTCTGCTTCAATATCCATCGGCCTGCCATGCCGATCCACCCCCCTTACCTTCACCTGGGCATTGCGGGAGACCTCTGCCGAGTAATCAACCACACTCAGACAGGATTCCTCAGAAGCCACCTCCCCCTCACTTAGTACAATTTCAGGGTTGATCAGCACACGAGGATCTCTTCCCTCTTTCCTGGGGTATAGATCGAATACAATTACCCTTCTAAGCTCCCCAACCTGGTTAGCAGCAAGTCCAATGCCAGGCGCCAGATACATGGTGTGAATCATGTTGTCCACCAGCTTCTGGAGGTCCTCATCGATATTTTCAATGGTCTCGGCAGTTGCCCTTAACACTCTATCGGGATAAGTATAGATCTTCAATTCATTTTCACTGTTGTTCATGTATTGCTCTCTATATAAAGATCAGGGATGTTTCATCAGGCCTATCCGGGTGAACCATATTTCCTGGTTGAAGAGAATTTTTATTTAAACTCAATTAATCTTAAACACTCTGCTAAAATAAATCAAGATAGGATAAAACAGCAGCAATTCTAATTATGGCTTTCATCTGGCAGGACCGCGGGGTCTCTTTTTAAAGGCCGCAAAAAACTGCTTCATTCTATTGAACGGCAGCGTAGCCTTGAAATTCGTTATAGGACAGCCCCAA
>JAIVXD010000223.1:0-4830 GCA_048636195.1 Anaerolineales bacterium | reverse complement strand
TATGGGGCTTGAAATACCAAATCTCAATGAATATATTGAAATATAGCGTAACTACTCAGGTTGTCAGGTTCACAGTTCAGGGTTGTTTAGCCTGCGGCGGGGTCGGATTTTTCATATTGCTTAACATAGTTGATGAACCTATGAACGGCAGCAGTTACGCAATGTGCCACCCCTCGATATCTCAAAATAGTGCAGTTTTCATCAGTTAACCTTGAACCGTGAACCATGGAACTTTGAACCTGAGTAGTTACAAAATATCAATGGAACGTCAAAAATCGCAAGGGGTTGAATAATATGGCAGAGCAAAAAAAACATTTGGATAAGAACGCTGGAAGAGACAGAATCCCGAATCAGCAGGAGCTCGAGAAGGAGTTAAGTGATTATCTTTCCAGGAAATATGGTAATCGGGTGAAAATTATCTCCCCTCTCGTTTTTCCGAGAGGAGACCAGGCATCGACCGATGATACTCGCACGGGACCTGATGCAGAAGGGGTCCTGTCTTTTGATATGTTGCCCGAGGAATTGGAAGCCTATCTGGATGGGTTTATTGTCAGGCAGGATCAGGCCAAGGCTGTTTTGGCTACCAAGATTTGCACCCATTTTAACAGGATCAAACATACAAAAAAATCTGCCAGGAAGAAGACCACCGGGGTCGGTATGATCAAAAACAATGTACTCATGGTCGGTCCAACCGGGGTGGGTAAGACCTATATTATTAAACTTATTGCACAGAAGCTGGGGGTTCCCTTTGTGAAGGGGGATGCCACAAAATTCAGTGAAACCGGCTATGTAGGCGGAGATGTGGAAGATCTGGTCCGTGAGCTCGTCCAAGATGCCAATGACGACATCAAGCTTGCTGAGAATGGGATCATATATATTGATGAAATCGACAAGATCTCTTCATCTCAGAATTTGATTGGCCACGATGTTTCCCGGACCGGTGTGCAGAGGGCGCTTTTAAAGCCTATGGAAGAAACTGAAGTGGATTTGAAGGTACCTCATGATCCTATATCCCAGATACAGGCCATTGAGCAATACAGAAGGACCGGGAAAAAGGAAAAAAGAGTAGTCAACACGAAAAACATCCTGTTTATCATGAGTGGGGCCTTTGGTGAGCTGGCCCAGATTATCAGAAAGAGGCTTCAAAGTCAGGGGATCGGCTTCGAGGCAGATGTCAGATCCACGGAGGTCCCCTGGGAGATTCTCAAGGAAGTTACCGCCAAGGACCTAATAGATTTTGGATTTGAGTCAGAGTTTGTAGGGCGGCTCCCTATCGTCGTGGTATTTGACGAGCTTAGCAAGGAAGATTTACTAAAAATACTCAAAAACCCCAATAACCCTATCATTATCAGTAAACGACTGGATTTTATGGCCTACGGGATTGATATTAAGTTCGAAGATGAAGCCTTGATGAAGATCGCGGAGATGGCGGCTGCAGAAAAGACCGGGGCCCGGGGACTCGTGAGCGCCATTGAAAAGGCCCTGATCTCCTTTGAAAAGACACTGCCCCGTTCAGGGCTCAAGAGGTTTTTGGTAACTCCGGATGTGGTCGAGCATCCAGAGGCTCAACTTGAGATGTTGTTAAAAAACCCGGAGGATTTGGATAGGAGAGAAAGGTTTGAAAGGGCCAAAGAGAGGGAGCTTGAGAATATCAAGGCGTATATTTCTAAAAAAGCAGTTGATTTCTCAATAGAGTCGGGCATTGAGATCAATGAAAGGAGAATGAATCTCATTGCAGAGCTTTACTTAAAAAACATCTCTGATATCAATACGGCACTTGATGACTTTGTAGAAATGTACAATCAGATAAAACTTGAGGAAGCCTCATTGGTTGAAAATCTGGAAGTGGAAGTCTCATTTGACGAAAGCGCCATTGATGAAATCATAAAGCAGGCAATCAGGACAGATCAGGAGGCAGGGCATTTGGCTCTTCAACTGGCAAAAAGGCTGGAATATGGCCTCAAGCTTGTAAAAGATAGATCCGGCATTGAACGCTTTGTCATTAATGATGAGGCGGTTACAGATATGGAAAATTTCGTAAACAATCTCGTGAAAAAGTTTTATCATCAGGATTACCCATCGGAGGAGTATAAATTAAAGTGAGCTGAAGTTATGGACAGGGCTGAAATACAGTCCTATCGCAATCTGCCCATATTTTAGGCACTTTAGACACTTTAGTTCACTTCCCCGCTGCAAGCGGGATAAATAGGCACTTTTATTATGATAGGCATATCTAAACTATACTGCGGTACTGTAGAACCATCGGATGCCCTTCGCTACGGGAGACATTCCAGCGAACTACCTTCTCATCTGCTCCAGTTTTCCAAGGACAAAAAACCTGTAGTGGTTTGGAATATCACCCAGGCCTGCAACTTGAACTGTGTTCACTGCTATGCCCGTGCCGTTGACCGCGCACACGAAAAGGAACTGACCCATGGCCAGGGCTTAGCCGTGATTGATGACCTCGCTTCTTACGGCGCTCCGGTCATCCTCTTTTCCGGGGGAGAGCCTCTCATGCGGCCCGATCTAATTGAGCTTGCCAGATATGCAGTTGGCAAAGGGATGAGGGCTGTCATCTCAACGAACGGAACCCTTATTACTAAAGACAAAGCCAGGGAGTTGAGGGATGTTGGCCTTTCATATGTTGGGGTCAGTTTAGACGGAATGGAGCCTGTCAATGACCGTTTTCGTGGAAAAAAAGGCGCATTTCGAGATGCCCTAACAGGCATAAAGAATTGTCAGGAAGTGGGGCTTAAGGTTGGGCTAAGGTTTACCATTAATCGTATGAATGCTGACGAGATTCCACACATTTTTGATCTGCTGGAAGCACAGCACATCCCCAGGGTGTGCTTCTACCACCTGGTTTACGCTGGACGAGGCTCAGAATTGGTGGAGGAAGATCTGGGACATAGTGAAACCAGGAAGGTGGTCGATCTAATCATTGACAGGACCAAAGCTTTACATGACCGTGGTATACCTACAGAGGTTCTGACAGTGGATAATCATGCGGATGGCCCTTATCTCTACCTTCGAATGTTAAGAGAGAAAAATCCGAGGGCAGAAGAGGTCCTCAAGCTTCTTAAGATGAATGAGGGAAACAGTTCTGGGCGGGGTTTTGGATGCATCAGTTGGGATGGTTCTGTGCACGCGGATCAATTCTGGCGGCATTATACGTTCGGCAATGTCCTTGAAAGACCGTTCAGTGAGATCTGGTCAGATCTTTCCAACCCTTTAATGGCAAAACTAAAGGACAAGAAAAATTATATAAAGGGCCGTTGCGCCACATGCAAATGGCTGGATATCTGTGCCGGAAATTTCAGGGTCAGGGCAGAAGCCGTAACCGGCGATTTCTGGGCCGCGGATCCTGCATGTTATTTGAGAGATGAGGAGATTTCATGAATTTAAAACAACAACCCCTGAATACATGAAAGATTTTTCTGTTTTGATGATCCGCTCTTCTTGCTTAACAAGCTGTAAATATTTAGTTTTGCCTTTTGTCTTGTGTATTCTATTCTAAGAGTATCAAAATATATTAATTTCCAATTTTCGTTTTCAAAATGCTCTCTAAAGAGCGGCGAGGTCAGTTTATTCTTAAATTGTCCTTCCCGTTCCTCCGGCAATACCATAAACTTGTCAACTTCCTCATTTACATTAGAACCGCGCATTAATGCGCTTGTCATAGTAGTCGTTGATTCCACTTCAAAGACAGCCTGAATCTCCTTACCCTTTATCCAGATAAGGTCTATATTCTCAATCGCCTTCTGGTTCATTGCATTAACAACCTTCAATTGTTTAACCGTCATATAGTCTTTGAGGGTCTTCCCCTTAGCCGCGACACCGCTGTCTCTTTCACGCTGTTCTCTTTTGCCGATCCAGATATCATATCCCTTTTTCTTTCCGACAAGGGCGAGGATTGCAAGAATTTCACTGTGTTGGTTGACACGTTGCTGGATTTCCGGTTTCAAAAGCCAGTATCCTCCGGAAACCGGCCTTGCATAGATACTCAGGGCACCCTTGATACTCGTGCTGTCAGATGTAAGGGAATTGGGAAACTCCGTGCTTACGGCATCCCACATCTCGGTAAACGTTACCCGGCCAGCCTGAAGGAGCTTTCTGTAAACCGTCTGCTCCACCCTTTCTGTCAATGGTATTTCGTTTAGCCTGGGCACAATGGAAGTGTCCTTAAACCACCAGAGCTTACCCTCAGTACTGCCTACCTTTACTGGAAGTAAAACAAATTCTTTATCAAGGTGTCTTTTAAGCACTGTATTTATATCGAGTCCTGTATGGAGACTTCCGAAAAATCCATGTTTTGCTAACACAGGGTCTATGTAGTTAATAATAATTGTGTATGGCGTAGGCTCGGCCCTCTCAGCCAGGAGGCCAATAGTTGTCTCAACAACAATATTTTCAAATCTTACCTCGTCAATCTCCTCGGGCCGGCCAGCGACAGCCTGCACCGGCGGCTTTTTAAACCTGAGGTAAAAGTCACCCTGGGCTGACCCAAAAGGTTGCAGCATTGCCTTGGCCGAAACCTGGCCGAGCGGCTGATGGTGGACTTTTTGAAATTCAAAACCTGCAAATACCCCTGCCCTGATTGTGGCATTACGTACCTTGAAGGTTGGATTGTGAAAGGTAAGCGTGAGATAATGCTCAGGCTTTAGGGCCTTAAACATCTTCTGAAAGCTGGATGACAGAAGGGAATGATAAACCGTGAAGTCTTTGTGCTGGCGCTCATTTCTGATGATCTCATTTGCCACAATCTTCTTGAGATAATTGCTGTTCATCTTAAGCCACGATACCCACATATAGGAAAGCTCACCAAATTGA
>JAIVXD010000222.1:0-4859 GCA_048636195.1 Anaerolineales bacterium | reverse complement strand
CCAATACCCAGGTCAATGATATCCACTCCTCGTGCTCTGACTTCGGACTTTTTTCGATCAATCTCCTTAAAAAGATAAGGAGGTAATTTTTTTAGTCTTTCTGCCTTTTCAAAAATATTCATTTCTACCTCTTAAAATTAAGCCCCTAACTTTAGCTCACTTTAGGCATTTTAGTTCACTTTAGTTCACTTCAAACCCAGAACATCCTGCATATCATACAATCCTTGCGGCTGCTTCATTACCCACAGCGCGGCCTTTACAGACCCGCGGGCAAAATTATCCCGGTTGTGGGCACGGTGAATAATTTCCAGTCTCTCACCGATTCCCCCAAACATTACAGTATGTTCCCCGGTAATATCGCCCGCCCGCCAGGTTTGTATACCGATTTCCTCATCGGTCCTTATACCAATGGCCCCCTTGCGCTCATACACGCCCACTTTTTCGAGATCACGCCCCACGCTCTCAGCCAATATTTGCGCAAGACGCATGGCAGTCCCGCTTGGGGCATCCTTTTTAAGCCTGTGGTGGGCTTCAAGGATTTCCATGTCATAATCCTTGCCAAGGATTCGAGCCACATCTCCGACAATTTTGAACATAACATTGACCCCAACACTCATATTCGGTGACATGACACACCTGGTCTTCCTGCCGAGAGACTCGACCTCTTCGAGGGTATCGCCAGTGATCCCCGTAGTGCCAATCACCATGGCAATTCCCCGGGTTGCAATCATTCGGATGTTTTCCAGGGTGGCCTGAGGAGTGGTAAAGTCTATCAATACCTCGCCCTGATCGATTACGTCCTTGAGGGCGCCCACGATTTTAACACCCAATTCCCCAAGTCCTGCCACTTGACCTGCATCCTCATTTATCATGGGATGATCCGGCCGCTCAAAGGCCCCACTTAAAACAATATCCGGGTTCTGATGGACCATGGAAATGATTCGCCTTCCCATACGACCGGCAGCGCCGGCTATAATAGCTTTGATCATGGCTATTTCTCCATCTTCACTTACAGGAGGCCATATTCCTGAAGCGCATTCTTAAGTTTTTCCAGATTCGAGGGCGCCATGGGGGATAGGGGCAACCTCATCTCATCCTTGATCTTTCCCATTAAGGCCAAAGATGTCTTCACAGGAATCGGGTTGGTCTCATAAAACATGGCCTGACACAGTGGGAAAAGTTTGTAAAAAAGCGCTTTGGCTTTTTCAACATCTCCTTTCTCCCAGAAATCCACCATATCAGAAGTATCTCGCGGGGCAATATTGGCGACAACGGAAACAACCCCCTTCCCACCAATGGAAAGAACCGGAAGGGTCACATTGTCGTCACCGGAGAGCAGTGTGATGTTGTCTCCTGCGAGTCTCACGATTTCGGCCATCTGGCCAAGACTCCCCGATGCCTCTTTAATGGCCACCACTTCCGGCAGTTCCGCTAAGCGGGCTACGGTTTCAGGCAGCATGTTGACGCTGGTCCTGCCCGGCACATTGTAAAGCACCTGTGGTAAAGGTACTGCCTTTGCGATTGTCTTGAAGTGCTGGTAAAGGCCCTCCTGGGTTGGTTTATTATAGTAAGGAGTTACCTGCAGGGTGGCATCAGCACCCGCTTTTTTGGCGTACTCTGTAAGTTCAATGGCTTCCCTGGTGCTGTTTCCACCGGTCCCCGCGATGACCGGGATCCTTTTATTTACTGCCTCCACGGCAATATCAATGACCCGGTTATGTTCCTCAACACTTAAAGTGGCCGATTCTCCGGTCGTACCGCACGGCACAACAGCGCTGGTGCCGTTTTCGATCTGAAACTCAATTAGCCTGCGATAGGCCTCCTCATCCACTTTTCCTTCTTTAAACGGCGTGACGATCGCAACAATTGATCCTTTAAACATGATAACCTCCCTAGTAAAGAATCTAGGCCCATAGGACCTGACTTTGATCTACCCCCAAAGGGGACCCTTGAAACTCTGGACTTAAACCTGAGGAGTAATGGAGTGATGGAGTAATGGAAAAACTGATTCCTGAGCCTCGGCGTGATTTCAAACGCCGATAAACACAAATCCCCAAACCAACGGACTCAAAAAAACCGCTACAAGGCTTCGGCGTGAAGTTGACCCTGGTAAACGATCGAGGTGTTGCCCTGGAGCCAAACTTCATCAAAAGAATCACCCTTTCTTCGGAAATGGATTATTAAATCTTCTCCTCCCTTAGTCTTCACTTTCACAGGAGAGCTTACCATCCCTCGAATCGAGCCCACCAGAGCGCAAGCGATGGCTCCGGTCCCGCAGGCCAGGGTCTCGTCCTCAACACCCCTCTCATATGTCCTTATCTCCAGTTGGTCAGCCCCCATTGCCCTCATGAAGTTGGCATTGGTTCCTTCCGGGGAAAAACGAGTATGGTAGCGGATAGCCCTCCCTTGTTCCGTGACAGGGTGATTCAAAATGTCTTCAACATGAACCACCACATGAGGAACACCTGTATTGACAAAATCGACACTCTTCCAGCCTTGCTGGCTTTTCAGGTCAATATCCAAATGAAGGTCCCTGGGCTTAGGCATCAGGACCTTTACAATGCGGCCTTCTACTTCTGCGGACACAGGCCCTGCCAGGGTCTCAAAGGTCATTTTCGGGCCAGCGATACCCTTTAAGAAGGCGAAACGGGAGACACAACGCCCTCCGTTACCGCACATCTCCACCTCCCCCCCGTCTGCATTAAGGTACCGCCATCCAAAATCGTATCGGTCCGATTTGATGACAAAGATTACGCCATCTGCGCCCACCGACTCCCTGCGCCTGCAGGCCCTTTTCACCAAACGGCCCAACTCTTCATCCTTAATCTGTCCATTCCTGTTATCAATCAAGATAAAATCGTTCCCGCTTCCGTTCATTTTCCAGAATTCAACGGTTTCCATATTCCCTCAATTCTGCATCCTGCCCCTGTAGATCTACGACAAAAAATCTGGGATCATCTCCCCTTTGACCAGGTCTTCAAAGGTCTCCCTTTTCCTTATGATATAAAAGCGATCTCCTTTGACCATCACCTCGCAAGCCCTTGGCCTTGAGTTGTAATTGGAAGACATGCTGAAACCGTAGGCGCCTGCACTCATAATTGCCATTAATTCTCCAGGCTCATAGGGCTCTACATCCCTTTCCTTTGCAAGGAAATCCGCCGACTCGCATATAGGGCCCACAATATCGGCTTTGATTTTCTCGCGGCCGGAGATTTTCACGGGTTGAATCCCATGGTATGAATTGTAAAGACTCGGCCGTATCAAATCATTCATGGCTGCATCTACTATGAAAAAAGTCTTCTCTGTCGCATGCTTGGTGTAGAGAACTTTCGTTACGAGAATTCCCGCATTACCCGTTATTACGCGGCCCGGTTCCAGAATAAGGGTCAGGTCCTCCATTTTTATCTCTTCTTTAATGGCCCTGGCATACTCTTTGGGATGAGGAGGCTCCTCTCTGTCATAAGTGATCCCAAGTCCTCCTCCAAGGTCCAGATAATCGATCTGCATGCCGGATTGCCGCAGCCCTCTGATCAGTTTTTTCAGCTTTCTGAGTGTGTCGACAAAAGGGCTTATCTCGGTAAGCTGCGATCCAATATGGCACGAAACCCCGGAGACCTCCAGATTCTTCAAGCATGCCGCCACGGTGTACTGCTCAGGGGCCGCACTGATGTCAATTCCGAATTTGTTTTCTTTCAGGCCGGTGGAAATGTAAGGGTGGGTCTTTGGATCCACATCCGGGTTGACCCGAATTGACATCCTCGCCTTCTTTCCCATTTTCCCTGCTACTTCATTCAGCTTCAATATCTCCTGAATAGACTCAACATTGAACATGAGAATCCCTGATTTGAGGGCATATTCAAGGCCTTCAACACGTTTACCCACTCCGGAATAGACAATTTTTCCAGGTTCCATTCCTGCCTTCAGCGCCCGGTACAGCTCTCCTCCGGAGACAATATCTCCCCCTCCCCCTTCCCGGACAAAAAGCCTCAGGATCGCAAGATTGGAATTGACTTTAATGGAAAAACAGGTCAGGTGTTTCATGCCGCTAAATGCACCGTCAAAGGCCCTGAAGTGTCGCAGCAACGTCGCATGAGAATAGAGATAAAGAGGGGTCCCTACTTCCCGGGCCACCTTTGAAACCGGAACCTGCTCACAGTAAAGCTCTTTATCTATGTAGTTAAAATGGTGCATTTTTTTGGATTGACTGTTTTGAATTGACTATTTTCGATTGATTATTGACTATTTAAAAGCTTTTTACGTAACATCTCAATAAGCTCGGGCATTCCGACTGCTTCCCCCTTTTGCAAAGGGGGATTGAGGGGGATTTTTTCTAATATAGCCCGAACTTTTTGAGCAACTACCTTTTTACTTCCCAATAGTCAGTAGTCAATCATCAATAGTCAATCGAATCCTTACTCCATTCGAGGATGGGCCCAGCGTCCCTTTTGGCCCAAGTAGACGGACCTTAAAAAAGTGGATGCCCTTTGTCTTTATCCGCGGGAACTGGCAGTGGAATCTATCCTCTGTAATAACATCCGCCTTTATCTCTTCAAGTATCCCATATTCCATGGGGCAACCTTCACAGGGGGGATTTTCCAGATCATACTGTGCGTGATAAACTGTGCAGCCTAATGCATCCGGAGCATTTCCATCGTCATCATTACGAGGGGCCACATGCCCTTTTAGATAAACAACCCCATCCTTCCATTCACCTGTCATCTGTTTGACCTTGAAAGGCATACTCCTCTCAGGTAAAAAAGGCGGCCCTTTCATTCCACATGCAAGCAGAGCCAAGAAAATTACCCCGAAAACAAAAAGGGGAAGCACCCGCTCCCGTTTCAAAGCTTCAGCTCCTGTTT
>JAIVXD010000221.1:0-4886 GCA_048636195.1 Anaerolineales bacterium | reverse complement strand
GTCATGGACGCTGTAAAAGTTCTGCGGATGGCCACTATCGAGGGCGCTAAGGCACTGGGGTTAGAAGATATCACCGGATCTCTGGAAGTTGGTAAAAAGGCGGATGTTATCCTTGTGGATACGGCTAAACCCCATCTGACCCCCCTTTATAATCCTTACTCTCACCTCGTTTATTCGGCCAGGGGAAACGATGTAAGTCACTCTGTTATCAACGGGCAGTTGGTGATGGAAGACCGTAAGCTGACCACCATTAATCTTCATGAAATAATGGAGCGGGCAAGAGAAAAATCCAGGGACGTTAGAGAATGGGTGGGGGATTGACTATTGACGATTGATTATTGACTATTAATAATATCAAAAAATTGGGTAACTCCTCAAAAAGTTCGGGTGGAATTTATCCGTAAGGATTTTATAAAAGGCTTACGCCTAAACTCCGAAAGGCAATAGAGCCATTATCATTCGCTCAAGGCCTTTATCCGGTTTTGAACGCCCGAACTTTTTGAGAAGTTACAAAATTGGATCTAACCGAACAGGCTAAATTGTTTTGGTGAATGACTTATGGCCGGAGAAAACACTCCTTTTATCGCTTTGGGAAGTAGACTAAAAGGCGTTCCCGAGGTTCTCACCCTTGGGGTCAAACCCAACTTTTTTGACTATTCAGTGCAGGAAAGGAAGTTGATTTTGGGTGCTGAAATTATCCTCTACCCTACCCTCAACTATGCCCAGTTTCTTACTACGATGGAAAAGAAGATCTTTCCAAGCCTTGAGACATATCTTTATGCTGATGAAAAGATCAAACAAACCACCCTTTTCCATATGCTCGAGATCCCTCACCCCCGTACCAGAGTCTATTACCATCTCCATCATAAGGATATTATCAAAGAGTTTTCTTTTCCCTTTGTTGCCAAATTGGCCAGGCGTTCCGCCCGGGGGAGAGGGGTGTTTAAGATCCATAATTCCGAGGAACTGAAAAGCTACCTTGGCCTGACCAGGATTGCATACATCCAGGAATATCTGCCCCATGATAGGGACCTTCGCGTCGTGCTTATTAAATATCACCCCGTTCTGGCCTACTGGCGGATTCGCAGTCCTGATAATTTCAGGACAAATCTCTCCCAGGGAGGAAAAATCTCCTTTGACGATATTCCCATAGAAGGTGTAAGATTGGCCCAGAATTCTGCCAGGAAGTGCAAGTTTGATGACGTGGGCCTGGATCTCATCAACAGCCGGGGCACATGGTATGTGATTGAAGCCAACATGAAATATGGGCGCAAAGGACTAAAGATGAAGGGCCTCGATCTAAAAGAAATCATGCGGCAGAAACTGCTCTCGGGTAAAATATTTTGATTGACTGTTTTCTATTGATGTTTTTCAATCGCCAATTGTAAATAGTCAATAGTCAATCATCAACCTTCTGATTTTAACCAAATGCTTAGAAAAAACAAATATATCCTCATCCTCGGATTATGTATCCTTATTTTGGTTCCCGCCTGTCTTCTTGGATATGTGTACTACACGGTAACCCATGATACAACAACCCGTATAGAGCGGGGGGCCATTGACCGCATCATTGCGTCAGAAAGTCATGTCTATTATGATGACGGTCGCACACCCATTGGAGCCTTCTTTGAAAAAATCCACCGTAAATACATAGTCTACGAAGATATCCCCAAGGTTTTCATAAAGGCTCTCATCGCCGCAGAGGACAAGGATTTTTTTAATCACAGGGGCTTTGATTTCAAGGCAATGCTCAGGGCGCTTGTTGCTAACATAAAGGCAGGCAAAGTGGTTCAGGGTGGAAGCACCATCACGCAACAAACTGCAAAAAACATATTTCGACGCGAAAAAAAATCTTATGAGGCCAAGCTCAAAGAATTGATCCAGGCATTTCTACTGGAAAGGGAATATACCAAACAGGAAATCCTTGAGATGTACGCAAATCAATTTTTTGTGACCGGCTATGGAAAAGGTCTCAGGATTGCTGCCCAGTACTTTTTTGGGAAAGATGCAAGAGATCTCGACCTGGTGGAATGTGCCTTTGTTGCCGGTTCGGTCAAGGGCCCCAACCGGTACAATCCGTTTATTAAAAAGACAAAAGCAGAAAAAGAGGAAGTCAGGCATTTGGCCAAGTTACGCAAGGACTATGTGCTCTCGAACATGCACCGGATGAATTTCATAACAAAAGAGCAGTATCTGCAGGCGAGGGACAGGGAGGTCCCTTTTGAGCAGGGAAAAATTACCTTCAAATTGAACGTGATCCTCGATTACATTCGAGAACAACTTGAATCCGACTATTTTAGCACTATCCTTCAGGAGCAAGGCCTGGAAAACCCTGCAACCTCGGGAATCAGCATCTATACCTCTATTAATAAGGAAATACAGGAAGCAACTCTGAGGAGCCTCCGCACCCATTTGCCATTGATCGATGTCAAGCTAAACGGGTATAAGGTTGAAGAATTGCCCGATAGCACGAAAGAATTGCTTGTAAAAGGTCTGGAAAGGGAAAACGATAGCCTCCCATTCCTGGCCCGAATCACCCATATTGATGCAGAGAGGGAAAACGCTCACCTGGTTGTGTCGTGGAACCATGGAGGAGGGATTATTGACTATGAAGGGTTAGAACCTATGGGCGGAGCCTGGTTAAAATGGAAGTTGGGAACCTGGGCCGTATTTGACAAAAAACATGTCCGTGCTTTTTTGAAGAACTTCCACGTGGGAGATCTGGTTCCACTACAACAGGTAGCATCTCCTGAAAACAATGACGGGATGAAACTTATGCTCTCCAAGGTTCCTGAACTGGAAGGGGGGGTGGCAGTATTCCAGGAAGGTATGTTAAAGGCCATGGTTGGAGGTTTTTTTAACCGCTTTTTTAACCGTGCCGCAGATGCGAAGCGACAATTGGGTTCAATTTTCAAGCCGATTGTATACACTGCGGCACTCCAGCTCAAGTGGAACACCCTTGATCCCCTCCAGAATATCAGAGACGTGTTTCAATTCCAGAATACGGCCTATGTGCCTCGACCTGATCACATGCCCCAGAGTGAGAAGGTTTCCATGGCCTGGGCCGGCATAAAATCGGAAAACCTTGCCACTGTCTGGCTGCTATACCACCTGACGGATCATCTTAATTTGAGTGAATTCCGGCAGATTACTGAGCTTGTGGGGCTCGGCAGAAGAAAAGATGAATCTTATTCTCAATACAGAGAACGGATCAGAGACAGGCATGGCGTGGTGGTGAATGAAGATACTCTGATGGACGCCGTGTTTGAAGAATCAAAAAAAGAGGCTGAGTCGGATGTCATCTTTGGGGGTTATGAGGGAATTCTGAACAACCTTAGCCGCCTGCACTTCAATATAGACAGCAAAAAATTAAATCTTAAAGAGCCTGAAGAACTCCAGATTTCAAGATTCAGTTTTACGAGGCTTCAAAAACTGAACCAGCGAATGGCAGGTGAGTTTCAAAAGATTACACGACTTCTTGAGCTATATAACCAGAACTATAGCCTCCATTTGAGGAATTCTCTAACACAATCGCTCCGTCATTTTTACAGAGACATAAGCGAAAATCAAATAATCCGCATCGTTTATACGGAATCCCCTGATCTTTTGTCTACCATCCCCTTAGCCCCTCTAACTCCAGAGTCGATGTTGATAATGCCTGCGACCTTAAAGAGCGGGGAAATATGGATCGATGGCTTGATCACCTCTGAAATCCTGGGAACGCTCCAGGAAAATGCGGAGAAGAACTTCAGCCGACTGTCCGCCTTAGACGGATATGATCTGGAGGTCCTCTCCCGGATCCGCGATTTCCGAACCCTTGTCAACTTATCATACGTGGTACATCTTTCAAAAGAGATGGGCATTTCTACAAAACTGCAACCCGTACTCTCTTTCCCACTGGGCCCCAATGCTATCAGTATCACTGAGGCGGCCAGGGCCTATGAGACGATCATGACGGGTCAGGTTTATCCCGTTTCCCCTGACAATGATCTTACTATGGTCCCTGTAATCACAAAAATTGTCGACAGGGAGGGAGAAATTCTTTGGGAATACAATCCAAAACCCAGAACGGTCATATCCAAAAGGGTTTCCGGACTGGTGAACGAGATTCTGAAAAAAGTTATTGAAACAGGGACAGGTAGAGGCGCAAGGGATACAATCCGCGTATTCGATATTCCGATACCCTCTTTCGGAAAGACAGGTACTGCTAACCGGTTTACTAATTCCAGTTTTGTGGGTTTTATTCCAGGCCCCGACGAGAAAACAGGACAACTTGATATCCAGAAGGGATATGTTATTGCCAGCTACGTGGGTTATGATGATAACCGACCCATGAAGGGGAAACACCTGGCCATTTATGGCGCATCAGGTGCTATGCCACTATGGATTGATACGGCAAATGCCATTGTCAATACCCATGATTACAAGAAAAATATCCAGCCCGCAGACCTGGTATTCAATCCCCTGTCAAGCCCCCTGGAGAACAACGGAGACTTCATTACTGTGCCAGTATCACCGTTTACAGGTCTCCCCCTGGGGACATCCGCCAAGAACGCAGACTCATCGCCTGGTCAAGAGGGACGGCAGACAGACCAACCCAGGATACTGTCAGAAGCCAAACATCGTGGAGGTATACTGGTACCAAAAAGACACTTTGAGCCTATAGAAGGAAGAATGAAATGAAAAAACAAATAAGATCCCTCCTGGTCTTTTTCTTTGTATTCGCCTTTGGATGCATACCGGTTCCGGAGCGCCGTGTGGTGGTTGCGCCCGAACCCTCGGTAGTACCTGCACCGTTATTTCCCGCGGATCTTCTCGAGGAGAAGATAGGTTTTCTGAGCAAAATCCTGAAGAAAGAAGACCTTGCAGAAAAAGACAGGGAAATC
>JAIVXD010000220.1:0-4889 GCA_048636195.1 Anaerolineales bacterium | reverse complement strand
CGCAAATTCCTTAGAAAAACATGCGAAGACAGATTAATCAAAAGGAGGTTTGGTTTCATGAGACGGAGACACAACGGTTCATATCTTTTAACACCTGTAATCTTCATGATCGTTGTTTGGTTAGTGACGTGTTTTAGCTCTTTTACATTTGCAAAGGAAGAGGATAAAAAGAAAGACCTGCCAGAGCGAGGCATCTCAGTTACCCCTGAATATACAGGTGTAATCGTTTCCGAGGACGAAGGTGTCAGCATTGACCTGATCGTAACCAATCAGGGGAGACGTGATGAGAATATTTCACTCTCGGTAACATCTATTCCAAAGGAATGGAAGGCATGGATCAAGACATACAGCTTTGGGGTGACAGGTGTTCACGTGAAGAGCGACACATCCAAGAACCTGACACTCAGGGCAGAACCGGGAGAAGACGCAGGTCCTGATAAATACACATTTGGCATCCAGGCGCGCACTGAAGACGGTAAACTGACTTCAACAGGTCAAGTCGTCATTACGGTCAAGGAAGAGAAAAAAGAGAAAAAAGCAGAGGGCGTCAAAATCACCACATCCTACCCGGTGCTCAAGGGACCCACTGACTCCGAATTTGAGTTTTCCCTGGAGGTCGCCAACAAAATAGACAAGGATACAATCTTTAACCTGAGCTCCCAGGGACCGAAAAACTGGGAAATAAACTTCAAACCTGCCTATGAAGACAAGTTCATCTCCAGCCTGCGATTAAAGGGGGATCAGAGCCAGACCATGGCTGTTGAGGTAAAGCCCCACCCCCTGGCAAAACCGGGTGAATATCCCATTCTGGTCAAGGTGACTTCGCCGGAGGCAAAAGGCGAGGCTACTCTGACAGTGGTCCTGACAGGCACTTACAAGCTCAATGCAGGCACGGCAAACGGTCTTCTCTCCATGAACACTGTTCGCGGAAAGGAAGGCAACCTTTCTTTTTACGTGCAAAACAACGGCTCCGCCACTCTTAACAATGTACGTTTTCTTTCCTTTAAACCGGAAAACTGGAAGGTTACATTCGACCCTGAAAGGATCGACGTCCTTGCCCCTGAAGAACTCAAGCAGGTTGAGGTCTCCATTACCCCCGCTGACCAGGCCCTGGTGGGCGATTACTCGGTGGGCCTCACCGCTGATGCAGGCAAGGCATCCAAGGCCATTGAGATGAGGATCACTGTCAGGGCTTCCACTGCCTGGGGTTGGATAGGTATTGGCATTATCGTGCTGGTAATGGCAGGGCTCGTTGCCCTTTTTATTCGTTTAGGAAGGCGCTAAAATGGAAGCCGGTACAATCATTGAAACAGTAAATCTCACCAAGCTCTATAACCGCCAGACAGCGGTGAAAGACCTTAGCTTCAAGGTAAATGAAGGGGAGGTGTTCGGATTCTTAGGCCCGAACGGTGCGGGGAAAACCACCACACTATTGATGCTCATGGGCCTGAGTCACCCATCAGCGGGTTCCGCAAAAGTTTGCGGGTTCGATCCTTTGCGAAGCGCGAGAGAAGTAAAGCGTATTGCCGGCTACCTCCCTGAAAATGTCGGTTTTTATGGAGACCTGGACGCGGTTCAAAACCTGAAATATGTGGCCAGCCTTAATGGCATTCAAACGGATAAGGCATCTGAAAAGATAGATGAACTGCTGGATCTGGTTGGGCTTAAACAGGATGCGCGTAAAAAGGTGGGCGCATTTTCACGGGGGATGAAGCAGCGTCTGGGATTTGCAGAAGTCCTCATCAAAGACCCCAAGCTGCTATTTCTTGACGAACCCACCATTGGCCTTGATCCCGACGGGGCACTGCGGTTGATGGAGTTCATTAAATCCTTGAATCGTGACAAACAAATAACTGTACTTCTCTCATCTCACAACCTTTACCAGGTTCAAAAGATATCCCATCGCGTGGGGATCATGATACATGGGGAGATGGTCGCTGAGGGCACCATAGAATCCCTGGCAAAGGAAAAGTTCGGTGTGGGTGAAAAGCAGTATTCCTTGGAAGAGATCTATATGAAATATTTCCAGGAGGTATGAACATGCAGGGCCTGTACGCTGTTTTTAAAAAGGAACTTTGCGATCACTTCAGCAGTTACAGATTTGTGATCCTTTTTGCCCTTATTGCCATGGTCAGTTTTATCTCCAGCTACATGGCGGGGATCCACATGAAAGAAAACCTGGAAGCCCTTGCCATGACAAGGTTTCCCTTTCTAATGCTCTTTAGCGCAACGGGCGCGCTGTTTTCAATGGTCCAGTTTGTGGCCTTCTTCGGCCCACTTATAGGCCTGGTTCTGGCCTTTGATTCCATCAACCGTGAAAGGGCCGACGGAACCCTGATAAAACTCATTTCTCAACCCATTTACCGTGATGCAGTGATCAATGGGAAATTCCTGGCCGGCGTGGCCACAATTACCATTATGCTGACAGCCATTGTTCTGGTCATTTCCGGCCTGGGACTGGTCATTGTGGGAATCGTGCCTGGTATTGAAGAAATCTGGCGTCTTTTTGTTTATCTCATTATCAGCATTTTCTATATTTCCTTCTGGCTTGCCGTCTCCATCCTGTTTTCCATATCCTTTAAAAGCATTGCCACATCCGCACTGGCATCAATTGCCCTTTGGATCTTCCTCTCCTTTTTCGTTTCCCTGGGAGCAAATGTGGTGGCAGATTCCATAGCACCCGTGGACAGGCAAAAGGAACCAAATCCTGAAATGATCATTAAAAACATCCGGATCAGGGAAATGGTTTCTCTCTGCTCCCCCATGGTCCTCTATTCCGAGGCCACCCAGACAATTATTGACCCCATGAGGAAGACCACACGTTCTGTTGTCCTAATGGGACCTATGGAAGAGCTTCTGTCCTCGCGTTTTCAGAACCCGCTTCCTCTTGGCCAGAGCATACTCGTAATCTTTCCCCATATAACGGCCCTGGTTGCACTCACGCTTATCTGCTTTGCTATTTCGTATGTGATATTTATGGTACAGGAGATCAGGACGTGATCCATAAGAATCTTTGAAATTTCTCGTCCAGGTTCTTTTGAGACACCCATTCATACTCTTCACTGAATTCCCGCCAGATCAGGGATAAGACATCTTTCAAGACAGCCACAGACCCAGCCTCAAGGTGGTCAGCATATCCCAAAATATCCCTGACAAAGACTTCTTCAAAACCGGGCATTTGGTAAGGCGGCTTCCTGGTGCCGGCCCTGAGGTGCCCGAATAATCTCTTGGCCTGACGAGAGGAAATACCTGAAAACCCAGGCTTTAGTTTTAACAACTTTCTGGCAAAAAGGTTGAAAAGCAGTGGATGAAAAGTGGACTGGGAATCCTTTATTCTTTTCACATTCAGGGGATAAAGTTCCTCCAACCGTTCCATCAGCTTATCCAGGGCCATAACTCCTTTAAGTAGCCTGTTGCAGTCATCCAGCTCTGAGAAACTTTGAAAATCCCTGTATTCCTCACCGTCTTTAAAGCCGGCATAAAGCCGGGGTTTGTTTCGTGCGAGGCCGGCAAGCGTCTCACCCCACTCATGGCCCCAAAAACTGAAGTCCAGACCCCGGCCATGAAACCAGCTCTTCTTCAACCAGCCTTCAGTCTCCCATTTCAGGGCCAATGCCAGTCCAAAGCCAACCCGGAAAATAGAAACCAGAGAGTTGTTCTTTACAAGCCTTTCAGCAGAGGAAATATCTGACCCGCATAACTTTTCAAGGGCCAGATTCAGATACCCCGCAGCCTTACGGCACGTCTTGATCAAGGCCTCCAGTTCATTGTCCGAAACACCATCGGCCGAAAAAATCTGGTTGCAAAGCCCCCCAAACTCAAGCCGAATTCTGTCCAAAAAAAGATCATCGGTAATTTGAGAACTAACAGTGGTCCACAGGTTCTGGGCCATGGTATGATAAAGCGGAGAAACAGGGGCCAGTTCACGAGTCTCCCCATTAATAATCATATGGCCGGCAGTTTCCTCAAGCTCCTCAGATACCAATTTCTCTTGTCCCAGGGGAGCATAAACCGCCAGGGCCTCCTCAAAAGGAAGAAAGCCATGCTCGGCCAGGCGAATATTTCTCTGCCGGTACATCCCTTCCTCCAGTTCCGACGGAAGCACCCCCGAAAGCCCCAGGAGAAAACCATGGTAGAGGTCAAGATCCTCATTCGACATTGTCCGGAGGATATTCTCTATTGCCTCTTTACGTTTTTTATCGATGACCTTCACATAAAAGACCCCATCAAGGGTAAAAAAGCCGTCAGGAAGATCAAGGATGTCATCATCATCCTCCTTTACCAACACCTGAACGCTTTTAGAAAGCAAGTAATATGCAACTGCCTGGCCCTCGCCAAAAAACCACTTTACAAGTCTCCCGGCATCAGCATACTCAAGTTTTCCGATCCACCGGGAGACTTGCTCAAGATGCAACCGGTCTTTCTGCCAGATTTCAAGGTCCAGAACGTGCTGCCATTGATCCTCTGAGGCCAACTCCAGCAAAGGCAGGCAGTCATTGTCACCAACCTTTTTTATTAGCCAGAAAAAATCGTCACTCGGGAGCTGCTGGATAAATTGACGAGCGTCCTCCTGTGCAAGGATGTGATCCAAAACCTCCTTGCCGGGAAGGGGGTAAAGTGCTTTTAAAATCGAACCACGGTAAAGGGAGACCTGCTTTTGATCCCCGGCATCCCTGGTGTTCTCAGTTATTTGTGCGCTCAATATTTTTATCCTTTCAAAAGGTTGAAAATTGGTAACTCCTCAATAAGTTCGGGTGCTCACAACCGGATTATTGCCTTAAGCGAATGACAATGGCCGTACATCCTTTCGGAGTTTAGGCGTGAGCCTTTTATAAAATCCTTACGGATAAACTCCACCCGAACTTATTGAGAACTTACGAAAATTGTAA
>JAIVXD010000219.1:0-4894 GCA_048636195.1 Anaerolineales bacterium | reverse complement strand
ATTAGCAAGGTCTAAGGGTCATAATGAGAATTGCTTCTGAACAGCCTCAAGAACCCCAACAGCAGCTCCTAACAACTGCCGAATCGAAGCCAAGAAAAGATATGAAAACTTGCCTGGGCACATTGACAAAGCTTTTCCTGATGCTTAAAGTTCGCATATGTTTGTTATCTGAGAGTAAAATGATCGCGTTTCACAGGAGTAGATTGTGGTCAAGGTTGAGGTAATGAAAGCGGAAAGCCCAGAAAAAAAGATTGAAGAGGATTCCCAAGAGGAATTGAAGGAACAACCCGGTGAAAGGGACAAGGAAAGTGATAATGAGGAGCGTGAGATCCCTTTAGAGAAAATGACAAAGAGACAATTGCTGAACAAGGTGAAAGAGGTTCAGGAAACTGCAGACAAAAATTTTGATCTTTATGTCCGCTCCCAGGCAGAGATTGATAACTTAAAAAAGAGGTTCCAGAGAGACAAAACGGAGTTGTGCAAGTTTTCAAACGAATCACTGATAAAAAAGCTGTTGTCTGTGGGGGATAACCTCGAAAAGGCCATTACCCATTCAGAGGATGACAACTCACTCGATGCTCTCAGAGAAGGTGTGGATTTGACGTTGAAGGGGTTGATGGATACCCTGGAAAGAGAGGGGTTGGAATCAGTAAAAGCTCTGGGTGAGCTCTTTGACCCCAATTTTCATGAGGCGGTTTCAGAGCTGCAAGATAACTCGGCGAAACCGGGCACGGTCATTCAGGAACTTCAAAAAGGGTACATTCTCAATCACAGGCTCATTCGACCCGCTATGGTTATTGTGAGCAAAAATGATGAATAGATTATTGAGGCCGGGTATTGGGCCTAAAAAATTTAAAAGCTATCAAGAAAAAAGCTGTGGCTTTAAGGAGGCAAAAAAATGGGAAAATTAATAGGCATTGATTTAGGAACAACCAATTCGTGTGTTGCTGTAATGGAGGGCGGAGATCCTGTTGTAATTGCCAATGCAGAAGGAAGCAGGACAACCCCTTCCATAGTTGCCTTTACCGATGGAGGAGAAAGGCTGGTGGGCCAGACAGCGAAGAGGCAGGCCGTTACCAACCCTGAAAATACTGTCTTTGCGGTCAAGAGACTTATTGGTCGAAAGTACGATTCATCTGAGGTGCAAAGTGATATCAAGATCCTTCCCTACAAGATCAGCAAGGCATCCAATGGGGACGCAAGTCTTTCTGTCAGAGGGAAGGATTACAGCCCCGCTGAGATATCTGCCATGATACTTCAGAAGATGAGAGAGACAGCAGAGGATTATCTTGGGGAAAAAATAACTGAAGCCGTGATCACTGTGCCCGCCTATTTCAATGACAGCCAGAGACAGGCTACCAAGGATGCCGGGCGTATTGCCGGCCTGAAAGTAGAAAGGATTATAAATGAGCCGACAGCGGCATCCCTTGCCTTTGGGCTGGACAAAAAGGGAGACCGAAAGATTGCGGTATTTGACCTGGGAGGCGGCACCTTTGATATATCAATTCTTGAAATAGGCGATGGTGTTTTTGAGGTCAAGTCGACCCACGGTGATACACATCTGGGCGGCGAGGATTTTGACCTTCGCATCATCGAATATCTGGCAGATGAATTCAAGAAAGACCAGGGCATTGATCTCCGAAATGACAAGATGGCCCTTCAAAGGTTAAAAGAAGGAGCGGAGAAGGCCAAGGTAGAGCTTTCCGGCTCAATGGAGACGGACATCAATCTTCCATTTATAACAGCGGACGCCAGTGGCCCCAAGCACCTTAATATCAAATTGACCCGTGCCAAGTTAGAGGCCCTGGTGGATGATCTAATTGAAAAAGTGGTAGGGCCGTGCAACACAGCATTGAAAGATTCCGGCCTCAAAACCAGTGAAATTGACGAAGTGATCCTGGTTGGTGGCATGACCCGGATGCCCAAGGTGCAGGCAAAGGTCAAAGAAATTTTCGGCAAAGAACCCAGCAAAGGCGTGAACCCTGATGAGGTGGTTGCTGTCGGTGCGGCCATTCAGGGTGGCGTATTAACGGGTGATGTTAAGGACGTACTTCTTCTGGATGTAACACCGCTTTCCCTCGGTATTGAAACCCTCGGTGGTGTTTCCACCAAGCTGATCGAAAAAAATACAACTATCCCTACAAAAAAGAGCCAGATTTTTTCAACTGCAGCCGACAATCAGCCGGCTGTTGAGATCCATGTACTCCAGGGAGAACGTGAGATGGCTGGGGGTAACAAGACCCTCGGACGGTTTCAGTTAGTGGGTATTCCCGCTGCCCCCCGGGGCTTGCCCCAGATTGAGGTGACTTTTGACATTGATGCCAATGGAATCGTGAGCGTCTCTGCCAAAGACATGGGAACCGGTAAAGAGCAATCCATTAAGATCACTGCCTCAAGTGGGTTGAGTGAAGAGGAGATAGATAGTCTTATAAAAGACGCGGAAATGCACGCTGAGGAAGACAAAAAGAAGCGGGAACTTATAGATGCCCGTAACATGGCTGACTCCATGATCTATACCACTGAGAAGTCTATAAAAGAGGCCGGGGACAAGGTGGATGAAGCTACTAAAGGAAATATCAATCAGGCGATTGAAAGCCTGAAAAAGGTCATGGAAGGGGATGATACAGAGGAAATTAAAAAACTGACTGACGAATTGACCCAGGCGTCCCACAAACTGGCAGAGGCCATGTATGCTCAGGCGAGCCAACAGCAGGCGCAGCCTGAAGGAACTACAGGCGCTGAATCCGCTGATGGCGCTGAAAAAGATGAAGATGTAGTGGATGCCGATTTCGAAGAAGTGAAGAAATAATGTTTAGACCTATTCCTTTAACTAAGGCTATCCTGGCTCTAATGCTGGGGATAGCCTTTTTTTTCACCGCCTGCCAACCGAGAATTCCTTTGGAAAAAGAGGTTATGAAGGAGGCCCCGCCTGACCATTTTGCTCTTGCCGAGGACTACTGGCACAGGGGGGAGTTGGATAAGGCACTTGATGCATATGGGGCTTATCTAAAACAATATCCCGGAGACAAAAATTCGGCCATAGCCCTGCACCGCATGGCAGAGATATATTCGCAAACCGAGCAATACGAAAAAGCCCTGGACCTTCTGAGGAAAATTTCCCGGCAATTCCCCTATTACACCGATTTAGCCTCTGTACACTATCAAATTGCCAGCCACCTTTTTTCCCTGAGTGAGTACAGGGACTCGGTAGATGAGTGTCTAAAATGGCTTGAGGAATTCCCCTGGCATTCGTTAAAGGGGGACGTGTCTGTGCTCATGGGTAATAATCTTAGGGCCCTGGGTGATAACTCCGGGGCTTTTAAATGGTGGCTTAGGGCGGAATCGGAGCTGGTGGATGATCTTGAAAGGCAGGCAGAGCTCAACGAAAAACTGGAGGATATAATAAGGACCATCGAGATAGGAGAACTCGAAGAATTGGCAGAAATTGCTGCAGACACTGATTATGCGCCAAAGGTTTACCACAGGATGGCAGCCCTTTATTTAGAACAGAACGAACTTGAAAAATCGCAGAATGCAGCTATGGCCTTGATCCGATCTACCCCGGAGCAATATTGGGTTTCGGCAGGAAGGCAGTTTCTGGAGATTATCCAGGAGGAGCTTTCTGTCAAAAAAGGTGTGTTGGGCTGTCTCCTTCCCCTCAGTGGCCCTTTTGCCATCTACGGACAGGAAGTACTGAACGGAATTGAGCTTGGAATGGGGATGTTCAACGAAACAGGGGATGCTCCTGATCTCGAACTGGTAATTGTGGATACCAAAGGCGATCCGGAACTTGCACTAACCGGCCTGGAAGACCTGGCTAATAATGAAAAAGTGATTGCTGTTATTGGACCCCTTTCCAGCAGGGCAGCCACGGCTTCAGCAAAGAAAGCCCAGACACTGGGAGTCCCGTTGATTACCTTTACACAGAAGGAAGGTATTACTGAAGAGGGAGCTATGGTGTTTCGCAATTTCTTGACGCCATCACGCGAGGTAGACAGGCTTCTCGATGTAGCGATACGTCACATGGGTCTTAAGCGTTTTGCCATCCTTTATCCGGATAATTCCTATGGCCGGTTTTTTTTAAATATCTTCTGGGACAGACTGGAGGAGATGGGCGGAATGGTGACGGCCGTGGAGCCCTACAAGGCAGATGAGACAGATTTTGCCAAACAAATCAAAAAAATGACAGGCCTTTACTACCCAAGGCCCGAATCTTTGACGCAGGAACTCCTGGCCATGAGAACTCCTGAAGAAGAGGAAAGCATAATATTTCCAGAGGAACCCCAACCTATTATCGATTTTGACATGGTTTTTATACCGGACAATTTTCAGAGAGTGGCTATGATCGCTCCCCAACTGGCATATTATGACGTCCTGGATGTCCTTTTGGCGGGAACAAGCGCCTGGCAGTCTCCCCACTTGATAGAGACGGCTGGAGACTATGTCCAGGGTGCCATTTTTTCATCAGGGTATTTTGAAGGCCTTGGTGATGCGAGGGTGAATTCCTTTGTGGAAGAATATAAGGCAAATTTTGATGCTGAGCCCGGGATCCTGGCTGCCACCGGATATGACACCATCAAATATTTGATGGAGGTAATTGCAGATGAGGACGTTCGGACGAGAAGGACCCTGCAGGAGGCACTCCCTTATTACTATTTCGATGGCGTGACTGGTGGTATATCATTTGATTTCCATGGCGAGGTGGAAAAGGAATCACTTATTTTGACTATTTCGGGCGACCATTTCAGCGTGTTCCGTTAATCCGTTGATTGGTTGAGTACTTGAGTTAGTCTTCATCCGCTTCGGCCTTCGCTGTTTCTCTATCTTCTTTTTTCTTCTGAGCAATTCTTGAAACCAGAATACCAATTTCATACAGCACAATCAGGGGCCCGGC
>JAIVXD010000218.1:0-4926 GCA_048636195.1 Anaerolineales bacterium | reverse complement strand
GAAAGGACGGACGATCTTCGTTTCATGGTATTGAGTATTCCGAATTTATCAGAAGTTCTGAGCTTTGTGCCACGTGTCACGACGAGCAAAGCCCTTATGGCGCCTGGGTAAAGGAGACCTATCGGGAATGGAAGAACAGCCCTTATGCGAGGGAGGGAGCAAGGTGTCAGGACTGCCACATGTACCGCGCGCCTGGCAAAGTCGCGAGAAGTGGAAAATTGAGGTCTGATATCGCCCATCATGCTTTTCATGGCGCTCATTTTCCTGGCAAAATGAACGGAGCAGTAGATATTGCCTTGTACGCAAACGTGCAGCAGGTCAGCCCCGGGTCAAGTGTAAAGGTAAGAGCAGAGCTTTTCAACGGCAAGGTGGGGCACTATATACCCTCCGGCTCTTGTGAAGAAAGGTTGCTCTGGCTTGAGATGGCAGCGATTGACGCTAAAGGAAAGACCTATTATTTGACTTTGAATAAAAAGGGTTTCAAAGGAGAGGAGTACACCATTTCCGACGGAAAGGCATTAGCTTACCAGGCCATGGGCGAGATTATGGAAATAAAAAACTTTAAGGGTGTAACGAGGGATGGCAATATCCCGGATGGGGTAAGGATTTTCAGAAGACCCTTTTTTGACCCCAAAGGTAGGATGACCATATGTCAATGGTATACGGCTGAAAACAGTATAGTAGATTATAGAATTGGCCCGCGGGAGACAAAGACTGAGACCTACTCATGGGATATACCACAGGATATGTCACCGGGTCCTGTGAAGATCACTGCTACGCTCTGCTACAGCCTTGTCCCAAGCTCAGTGGGTGAGTTCTTGGAGCTCATGCCTTCAGAATTTGCTCCGGTAAAGGTGAATACTGCTACTCTTGACATTGAAGTAATAAAGTGAAGTAACCGTTCGCAGGGAGTCAGGGATTGGCGGTCGGGGTTGGGAGAAGTCTGTGTCGATAAAGAGGAGGTGAAAATTATGACAGAAGAAAAAGAGACCACATCCAAAGACGAGACGAAAAAAGGCAAGAAGAAAGCTGACAAGCCTCTCCCGTTCTGTACTACAGCGCCCAGTGCAGAGCATGCAAGGGGAGCCAATGAAGACAAACCCTGTGATGACTCTCGTGGAGCAGAATAGCATCGAAACGTTTTTGCAGTTTTTTTACAGGTGTGAGAAGAAGGACTACACCCCAACACTGCCCTGGTTTTCAACAGTTTAAGCATTTGCAGTCATTCATCTGCAAATGTCCCAATTGTGGGAAGGAAAGAAAGATCTTTTCAGACGAGTTTGACAAAAATATATCTGCAAAGGGTGCGGAAAAGAGATTGATTTTACACAGTGTACTCTCGATGGTGAGGCTTGAACTTACGGGCTTCGCCTCATTGACTCCGCCTAAGGATGCTCTATTAGCGGATATTAGCTTAAACACGAAATGAGGTGATACGCATGAAGTGCAACATTGGGAAAACCGACAGGATCGTCAGAGCGGTTATAGGACTCATTGTGATTGCAGTTGGGTACTATTTGAGCAGTTGGTGGGGAGTTATTGGCCTGTTGCCAATCTTTACAGCAGCTACAGGGTGGTGTGGACTGTATACCCTTTTTGGAACATCTACGTGCAAGACAAAGGGATAGATGTTCGTCCTATAGTCGGGAGGAATTCATTTAAAACAGGCTATAACTCAAAAAAGGAGGTTTACAATGAAAAAAGTGGCAATAACTATCGGAGTGTTAGTCGTTACGGCTTGTTTCCTGTCAGGGTCTGTTGCCTTTGCGGGCATGCCCGGAGCAGATCAGGACGCGCTGTGGCATTATATCACAAAGGTTTCTCCATACAAGGAATGGTCCTTTTGGCCTGACCATCAGGGGATGCAGCCAGGACGTGCCCCCCACGGTCCATTACACAAGGTTTACGTAAATGACCGTGCGGTGAATTCATTAAGACCTCCTGTTCAGGAGGGAGCCATCGTTGTAAAGGAAAACTATAGCAAGGCCAAGGAGCTTAAGGCCATCACCGTGATGTACAAGGTCCGTGGATACAATCCCAACGACGGAGACTGGTTCTGGGCAAAGTACACACCCGAGGGTGCGGCCAAGCCTTTTGGAAAACCCACGGGCTGTATTGGCTGCCACGGAACCAGATCCAACAACGACTTTATACTGGTCCACGAATTCAAGTAGACCCCAACTAACGACAGTTTCGCATGAAATTAATTTTGTTCGCTGCTTGAGTATTTAGTGCCCGAACGAAAACTAGAAAATTTTTTCAAGTTCAAGGAAGGCGCAAATTTTAACCGCAGGAATACATTGAGTCTTTTGAGGATTAAAATTTAAGCCTGACGCAGAAATTGGGAAAATTAGCAGTTTTCGTTCAGGCACTATTTAGGCGTTCACAAAAGACTTCTTACAAGTTCCTCAAACTTTGCAGCTTTTCATTATAGGAGGCCTGTTTTGCTTGTCATACACCCGATCATTCAATTTTCGGCTGTAATGTTGACCCTGTATGTGTTCTACCTCGGGGTTCAGCGTTTTTGGTCACTTAATCTTCATCAGAAGACTCTTTTCAGATGGAAGCGCCATGTCCTCCTGGGAAAGATTGCTATGTCGGCGTTATTGGGCGGCATGATGGGCGGCATGACTATGGCGTATCTTTACTTTCATGGGTTCCTCATAACCGGGATCCATGGTAAGACCGCCCTTGTAATGGTCCTTTTTATCTTTTTTGGCAGCGCGTCCGGTTTATACATGAACCACAACAAAAAGAAGCGAACGGCCCTTCCAGTGATTCATGGCCTGAACAATTTCATTCTTCTGATTTTTGCCTTGACCCAGGTTATAACTGGTTGGAGGGTCTATATGCAGTTCGTTTTGGGACGCTGACCATGTTCCAAAGAAGCGGCAAAGGGAGATGATATGAAATTGCCGGGCAAGATTCCCGTAGGTTCTTGGTTTATTCTTAACAACCTCAAGGAGAAAAGGAGACACGAGATGCTAAAAAAACTATTCAACAGCAGATGGGTTGTTCCGGGAGCGCTTTGCGCTTCGCTTATCGCACTGGGCGTGGCTTATGCCGGAGAACCCGTTAAGAGCAGCTACAGCCCTGTGGTCATAACAGAACCCTTCGAAGAGACAATGTCTCGCATGAAGGCTGCCAAACCTGGGGTGATGAAACGGCAGATGGATTTACTCAATGAGCGATATGACTTAGACAACCGGCCCGCCAAGGGCGTGATGATGTCTGGAGGGGAAAAGCCTGTCCAGGAAGGGGTCCGGGCCAAACTCCCCAAAGGGATGACCTGGGAAAAACTTGCCCTTATGACACCCGAAGAGATGCGAAAAAAGGACCTTTGGCCCATAGGGTTCCTCCCTCTGCCCCACCCGAACCACCCGGAAGGGGGCATGGTCTTCCCCAAGTTTCATATTGACGAAATCAAGAAGCAGGAGGGGCGGGACCTCACACGTTTTGATCTGGATCTCGACCTGCCGGATCATTTATTGCCCGAGTTTCCCTCGCCCATCTATTTGACAACCCGGCCTGACCTTGGCGATGTCTCTCAGGGAAAGGTCGTTACTATGATGAACTATTATGAAATGTTTAACGGAATCCTGAATCCCAAGCAGCTCGAGGGTCTCAGGCTGCTTGTCACGGCGTTTCCTCAGCAGCAGTTCAATCAGACTGAAGACCGCCGTTCCGAGCTCCCCAGCAGGGGCGTCACATGCTTTGACTGCCACCTGAACGGGCATACAAATGGCGCTACGCACCTGGTCGGCGATATCCGTCCTCAAGAGTTCAGGCATCGTTTAGACATTCCGACACTCCGCGGGGTGAACATCCAGCGTTTGTTCGGTTCGCAACGCGCGTTGAAATCTATTGAAGACTTCACCGAATTTGAGCAGCGGGCTGCCTATTTCGACGGCGACCCGGTGATCGCCACCAAGAAAGGCGTTAATGTTCTCGAGCGGGGCAGCCAGGCTCACTTTATGGCCGAGTTTCAGGCATTGCTGGACTTCCCGCCGGCGCCCAAGCTGAATATTTACGGCAAACTCGATCCGAAAAAGGCTACCGAGTCTGAGCTGAGGGGAGAGGAAATCTTCTCTGGTAAAGCTCAATGCGCTGTATGCCATCCCGCTCCTTATTATACGGATAATCTAATGCACAACCTGAAAACAGAGCGTTTTTTCAAACCGCGCATGGTCAATGGCCGGATGGCCGCATCTGATGGCCCCATCAAGACTTTCCCCCTGCGAGGCATTAAGGATTCGCCTCCCTACCTCCACGACGGCCGGCTGTTGACACTGGAAGACACTGTGGAGTTCTTTAACCTGGTTCAGGAACTTAAGCTTACGGAAAAAGAAAAGAAGGATCTCGTAAATTTTATGAGAGCTCTTTAGATCTCATTTTTCAAACCATTCCAAGCAGAGGAGGGCAGAATTATGCAAGATAAAAAAGAATTGTGTGAGAAGATCAGATCGATCTATCCCGACATCGGAGAATGCGGGATTGATGTTGATGTAGAGTATGATGAGGCAAAAAAGGCGTGGATTGTAGACCTGAAAAAGGGTGAGCTGGAGCTAAAGACCCATCTGGAGCTCCAGGAAGTCGATGATTGTATGGAAGGTAAACAATGTGTTTCCCTGGGCATACAGATCGCACAACTAAGGGCCAACATAGAGAAGCTGTGAGGTTGAAAAGAATTATATCTCGAAAGGATAGTTTATGAAACGTTTCGAATATGAGATTACCCACCACCCGGCAGACACCTTCAAACAGGTGGTCTATTTCTGCACGGAGACTGGGGAGTGCACTTTGGATGAGGTGCCGGGTGAAGAGACAAAAATGCTCAGCCAAATTCTGAACGAACGGGGAAACCAGGGGTGGGAGCTAATCCAGGTCTCTTTTGGTAAAGATGGTATGATGGCCTTTTGGAAACGC
>JAIVXD010000217.1:0-4932 GCA_048636195.1 Anaerolineales bacterium | reverse complement strand
CGCCGATGTGGTAGTAGATCATGGCCTTGTTGATCTTAGCCTGTTTTGCGATTTCATCCATTCGGGCGCCTGCAAAACCTGCTTCAGAAAAGATCTTTGCTGCAGCGTCAAGAATGCGGCGGATTGTTTTATCCCGTTTTGATTCTACTGATTGTGAAACCATAAATTTTCCTCCGATAAGCGGTTAACTAAAACGTTAAACTAACTGTTTAGTTAAACTTGTTGGTAAAATATAATACATCCCACATTCTTGTCAATATTTTTTTGTCCATTTTACGTAACTTCTCAATAAGTCCGGGCATTCCGACTGCTTCCCCCTTTTGCAAAGGGGGATTGAGGCCTGCCCTGGTGCGACTTGGTGGCCATATGTCGTAACCTGACGAAGCAGTTATGCTCGATCAGCCTCTCTCACAACGTATCAAGGCCAGGTCTGGGCCAGGGGGGATTTTTTCTAATATAGCCCGAACTTTTTGAAAACTTACCTTAATTTGTGAAAAACGACTATCTTTCCCCTTTTCAGTCAAATCATTAAATCACTTTGGTGGCCAGTATTAGACAAAGGCAAGGCCTTTAAGGTCGAGCCGATCGCTTAACGTGCTGAAGAAAAGTGAAAAAGGACTGCTGACTGAGTATCAGCGGTCCTTTTCTTTCTGGAAGAAATCTTCCGCAACGGGCAGATGCTGTACTGCCTGAAAAATCCTAAGCAGCTTTGTCACTGATAATAAATAATGTTCTCAATAGTTATCTTGCCCTTTGCCAGTCCCTATGATCGGTCTGGGCCAGGGGTTCATGGGTTCAGAGGTTCGAAGTTCAATGCAAATCGCAACCGTTGATACGTCAGCCCTGAACTGTGGTTGCGACTTTGGGTTGAAAAAACAAATTCATCAACGTCCACTAAAGCGTGATGTTGACAATAAGATAAAAAAAAAGTTGACAATCGGTTGACAATAGTCTTTATTTATCACATGCCTACTAAAGAAAAGATATTAAAATATTTGGAAAAAAACCAGGATGCCTCGGGAAAGGATCTGTCCGCATTATTAAGTATTTCAAGACAAGCTCTCAATAAACACCTCAAGGAATTAATACAGAGGGGAGTGGTCGTTAAAGAGGGCGCTACAAGGGGAGCCGTTTATAAATTAGCGGCAAAGGCAAATAAAGAAAAGACAATTAGAAAGTTCGAGAAGACATATCACCTGAAAAACCTTGAAGAAGATACTGTATTCAAAGAGATGATCCTATTTCTCAATCTTGAGTATGAACTGAGTAATCAAGCCTTGGACATTGCCCGATATTCATTTACGGAAATCTTGAATAATGCTATAGAGCACTCTCTGTCGACTAACTGTTCTGTATCAATCAACCTTGACCCGTATAATTTTTTCTTTAGAATTCGGGATGTTGGAATAGGTGTTTTTCATTCGATCTTTAAAAATCTTGATTTAGCAGATGAAAATGCAGCAGTAGGAGAGTTAATAAAAGGTAAAACAACAACAATGGCAGAAAGGCATACAGGGGAAGGGATTTTTTTTACATCAAAAGCGGCAGATCAATTATTAATACGGTCTCATAAGATAAATCTTATTTTCGATAATTTAAAAGAGGATGTTTTTATTGAAGAGAAAAGATATTTGAAAGGTTCTGATGTTTTTTTTAGAATTAGCAAACGTTCAAAAAAAAGACTCGGCCAGATATTCCAGGAGTACGCTCCAGAAGAATTTGATTACCGGTTCGATAGGACACGGGTTCAGGTAAAGTTATTCCAAAAACAGTATGTATCACGTTCTGAAGCAAGACGCCTCATTCACGGACTTGATAAATTCGCAGAAGTCATACTTGATTTTAATGGTGTGAAATCCATCGGTCAGGGATTTGCAGATGAGATCTTTCGAGTTTTTCAAAAGGCCTATCCGAATATTGTTATTAAAACCGAGAATGTGAGCCCGACTCTGGAGCCGATGATAAGCCATGTTGTTGACAAAAGGAATTATTAAAAGTTGACAATAAGTTGACAATGAAATAACGGTTATGGAATGAGGGACTGGTCTATGAGCAAGGTCAACGCAAGAAAGATAACCCTGAATCCCGCTTTTAGCGGGAAACCTGTGAAGGCTTACCTTAAAGAAACGAGAAAGGAACCGTCTAAATGAATAACCCCGATTCTACTTCCTCTTTGGATTTTATCCGATCTATTATTACTGAAGACTTGAAGGCAAACAAAAACGATGGGCGAGTTCATACACGTTTTCCGCCGGAGCCCAACGGCTATCTGCATATCGGACACGCCAAATCCATCTGCCTCAATTTTGGTATCGCGGCTGAGTTTGGCGGCCTTTGCAATGTACGATTTGATGACACCAATCCAACCAGAGAAGAGGAAGAGTTTGTTGAATCCATCAAAGAGGACGTTCGATGGCTCGGATTCGATTGGGGTGACCGGCTCTACTACGCTTCTGACTATTTCGATCAACTCTATGACTATGCTGTACAGTTAATCAAAATTGGTAAGGCATATGTTGACGACTTGACTGCAGATGAGATTCGTGAATATCGTGGCTCCTTGACTCAACCAGGCAAGGACAGTCCGTATCGCACACGATCGGTGGAAGAGAACCTGGACCTGTTCGAGCGAATGCGGGCAGGGGAATTCGAGGACGGCTCCCGCGTGCTTAGAGCGAAGGTCGATATGGCATCTCCAAATTTGAATATGCGGGATCCTGTCATGTACCGTGTTTTACACGCGTCCCATCACAGAACGGGCGACAAGTGGTGCATTTATCCCATGTATGACTTTACCCATGGCCAGTCGGACTCCATTGAAGGGATCACCCATTCCATTTGTACGTTAGAATTTGAAGATCATCGCCCGTTGTATGACTGGTTTCTTGATGAACTTAAGATATTTCATCCACAGCAGATCGAGTTCGCCCGGCTCAATCTCACCTACACCATAATGAGTAAACGCAGGCTTATGGAATTGGTTGAACAAGGGTATGTCACCGGCTGGAATGATCCCAGGATGCCAACCATATCTGGTCTGCGGAGACGAGGGTACACACCGGAATCAATCAGGAAATTTTGTGAGCGAATTGGAGTGGCCAAGAGAGACAGTATTGTCGACATGGCGCTGCTCGAGTACAGCATCCGTGAAGATTTGAATAAACGTGCTTCGCGTGTGATGGCTGTATTGCGTCCACTTCGTGTGGTCATAGACAACTACCCGGAAGACAGGGTGGAATATTTGGATGCCGAGAATAACCCGGAAGATCCCGGTATGGGGTCACGCAAGCTCCCTTTTTCACGTGTGCTATACATTGAACAGGAGGATTTTCGTGAGGATCCACCGAAAAAATTCTTCCGCCTGGCACCCGGTCGTGAAGTACGGCTAAAACACGCGTATTATATCAAATGTGAGAGGGTGGTTAAGGATGAAAAAACCGGGGAGGTGGTTGAACTCCACTGCACATATGATCCAGAGACCCGGGGGGGGTGGTCTAAAGACGGACGCAAGGTCAAGGGAACGCTGCACTGGGTTTCAGCCGACCAATCGCTCAAGGCTGAAGTACGCCTGTACGATCATCTCTTTGTAAAACCAAATCCAGGCGATGAAAAGGATGTCTCTGATTTTAAAACTCTTTTGAATTCAAACTCACTGGAGGCTTTAACCTCCTGCCGGGTTGAACCAGGCCTGGCAGACGCAGAACCCGGTAGTCGCTACCAGTTCCTGAGACAGGGCTATTTTTGCGTTGATTCCATTGATTCTTCTGCTGACAAATTAGTCTTTAATCGAACGGTAACCCTGCGTGATACATGGGCCAAAATCGAGAAGGCGCAGAAGAAGACCGGAATACCCAAAGCGGCCAAAGAACCCGCCCCCCTATCTGAAAAGCGTGATGGCCATAAGCCTGTTGGCCAGGAGATCACCATAGAGGATTTCTCAAAGCTCGACCTGCGGGTGGCCATTGTCCGGGAGGCTGGACTCGTCGAAGGCGCAGACAAGCTGATCAGGCTCATGGTCGACCTTGGCGAGGGCCGCTTGCGGCAGGTATTTGCCGGGATCCGCTCTGCTTACCCTGAACCCGAGAAACTCGTAGGCAAAAAGGTCATTATCGTCGCGAACCTGAAGCCCCGTCAGATGAAGTTTGGGCTCTCCGAGGGCATGGCCCTTGCCGGCGTTGGTAAAAATCGCCTTGGTATCGCAACGATTGAAGGTGAGCTGCTGCCTGGCGACAAGGTTAAGTAGTGCCATAAAAAACAGCCTACCTGCTGTTTACAACAAGACAACCGGCCATCATGTCATGCAGCCCCTGTTTCTTGGGAGTAAAAGCTGCAAGGAGATAACCGATCGATAGGATGATCATAGAAATAATCTTGGAAAAATGCCTGCCTGTGGCTTTCCCGAATGAAATTGCATTTCCGGATAAATCTGTAACCTTGATCCCGAGCGCCATCTTGCCCAGGGTGCCTTGTTTAGATGAACTTTCCATGACAGCAAAGTACAGCCAGCCCAATGCAATTCCGACCACATTGCCCAGGATGTCTGAGCCTTGCGACGTTCCTGTGGCAAGGCCGTATATGAGACCAATAAAACCTCCTATTATGAACCCGCCGATCATCAAACTGAACCCGTCGATAATGGCTGCAGCAAATCTTTTCCAGAACCCTGCATAGCCTTGAAAGGCATTATCCTCTGTAATGAATGTGAATTCCCCGGATTCATCGTTGATGGAGGGAGTTGGCGCAACGGGAGATGGGGTTGTTGATATGGACACGGGTTCGGCATGGGAGATACATATTTGATCTTGCCCTATGCTTGGTTCAATTAAAATCCTGCCACCGCATTTTTTACAAGTGGCAGCAGCTTTTTTTCCCTGTGGGGTCTTATTGTCTGCTATTCTGTACTTGGCATTACATGACGGCCAAGGTGTCTGC
>JAIVXD010000216.1:0-4944 GCA_048636195.1 Anaerolineales bacterium | reverse complement strand
CGTAATGTGCGCGGGTACAGCCAGTATTGCTGATCTGGTGGAACTATGTTTAAATGATCCAAGACAGCCCATATAAATTTGCTAACCGTTCACGGGTTCAAAGGTTCAGAGGTTCAAAGGTTGTATTCTCATACCATACGTCATGTTGTAAACGTTCTGTACGAGAAAACCGACATCCCCACATCTGGAACATGGGATCTGGCAATTATGTGGCAAAACCAGCATTTTTTACGAGGACTCCGGGCCTTCAATTTTGTCCTTGTCCCTAACCCTGAACGTTGAACCCTGAACCCGTGAACGGCTATTAAATTTGTAAAGGATGACAAAATGAATGTAGAATCAAAAGTCTTAAGAAAAAGAGGGAGATATATCAAAGACACTACGAGGGTGATAGCGCGCCCTTATCTCCCTGGCGGTGACGATCGCAACAAAAAAATTATTGAGCGAGTTTTGGATTTATCGGAAGAAAAAGTCTCTGAGCTGTTTGAACAGGTGCTGACGAATTTCTCAGAGAGACACAGGGACATTGGGGTGATCTTTGAAAACAATTTTCAAAGGATCCAAAAACTCATTCCCGAAGATGTCGTGATATCTGACAAAAAACGGGCATTGATGGGCGCATACTTTACTATGGAATATTCCATTGAATCGGCAGCGCTCTTTAACCCTTCCATCGTATTGCATCCAAACCAGGCCGACCTTCCCGAGGGGTGTATCCGGTTCATTATGAGCTTCAGGGCGGTGGGAGAAGGCCACATATCCTCCATTGAATTCAGGACCGGAAAGATTGATGCGGATAACAACATTTCATTAGATCCTGTCAGCGATGTTGTTGAAACACCTGAAATCCAATTAAACCCTACATTTGACAAACACCTGTTTCAGTTGAAACTAAATGAAATGAATGCCTGCAATGAAATAACAACTTACCTGCTGGAGAGATTACCCCCTGAATTTACCTATGAACAGGGAAAGCATGAAATAATGGAACTCCTGAAGAAACGGATCTTCCCGGATCCTATGCAGAGCGAGACGGTTGATATCGTTTCCTGGGTTGCCAAATCCAACTACGAAGTAAAATTTAGCCCGGATCGCAGAATGTCCGAAAGGGCAATTTTCCCGGTCTCAGAGAATGAGAGCATGGGGATCGAAGATGCCAGATTTGTGCGCTTTGTTGATGACAATGGAGATGCAACCTATTACGCTACATACACTGCATACAATGGCCGTACTATTTTACCCCAAATGATTCAAACAAAGGATTTTGTCACCTTTAAAATCCTTACCCTCAACGGTAAAGCAGTCCAGAACAAGGGAATGGCCCTCTTCCCGAGGCGCATCAATGGAAAATTTGTGATGGCCTCCAGGCAGGATGGAGAAAACAATCACATAATGTTTTCAGACCACATGCATTTCTGGCAAGAATCCCGTATTATACAGGAACCCTCCAGACCATGGGAGTTTGTCCAGATCGGGAATTGCGGTTCCCCTGTGGAAACCGAAGAGGGATGGATCCTGCTGACACACGGTGTAGGGCCAATGAGGCAATACTCCATTGGTGCCCTGCTTTTAGACTTGGACGACCCAACAAAAATAATCGGGTGGCTGCCTGAACCTCTCATTACCCCCAATGAGGAAGAACGGGATGGCTATGTGCCTAATGTGGTTTATACATGTGGTTCTATCCTTCACAATGGAGACTTGATCATACCCTACGGGATGTCTGATACTAAGTCAGGTTTTGCCTCTATTCCGGTCAGGGAATTATTAGATTTTATGAAAAAAGCCTGATGCAGCAGAAAACACCAAAAGAGCGGAGGTAAGACATATCGCATGGTGGAAACCAAAAGAAGCGCTAAGGTATCAAGGATATCGGTAATCGGCAACTATCTACCACGCCGGTGTGGAATTGCCACCTATACAACCAACCTCTGTAATGCACTTGCCCTGGAGATAGAAAAGAATTCTGACCTTATCGTGGTCGCCATGGACGATATACCAGAAGGGTATGACTATCCTGACCGCGTCAAATTCAGTGTCCGGGCAAATGTTCAGGCAGATTACTACTGGGCCGCTGATTTTCTCAATGCCAATCAGTATGAAGTTGCCATTCTCCAGCACGAATTTGGCATATTCGGCGGGGAGGACGGATCGTATATCCTTCATATGCTGAAGGCCTTGCGTATGCCCGTCATTACCAACCTCCACACCGTTGTCAGAGAACCTACCCACGGGCAAAAGGTCGTCATAAAAGAAATAGCCCGATTTTCTGATCGCTTGCTTGTCATGAGCCATAAGGCGAAAGAACTGCTTGTCCATATCTATGGTGTACCAGGGGATAAAATTTCATTTATCCCCCACGGAATCCCAAACGCTTCATTTGGAAAGCCAGGTAAGTATAACAATCTTTTCGGTATTAAGGGCAGAGATATGATACTTACCTTTGGACTCCTTGGCCCCAGTAAGGGAATAGAAAATATGATAAAGGCAATGCCGGCCATCATTGATAAATTCCCCGAAGTCGTATACGTGGTTCTGGGGCAAACCCATCCCCATGTTAAGGAAATTGCAGGCGATGCCTACAGGCATAGTCTCCAGCAACTGGCAAACCAAATGGATATCCAGGACCACATCATATTTCACAACCAGTTCGTCTCGGATGAAACATTAATACAGTATCTCCAGAGTGCAAAGATCTATGCCATACCATATTTGGAGAAGGAGCAGATAACTTCAGGCACACTTGCCTATGCCATTGGAGTTGGCGCCGCAATCGTCTCGACATCATTCTGGTATGCAGAAGAAGTCCTGGGTGATGGACGTGGGAGACTTGTCCCCTTTAACGATCCTGACTCGATGGCGCTGGAAATCATAAGACTCCTGGAAAACAATCAGGAACGGGACGAAATGCGCTCGCAGGCATATCAATATGGAAGATCAATGGTCTTCGAGGAAGTGGCACGTGGTCACCTGGATCTGATCTCGGAGGTCTGGAAACTCCGGAGGCAAATACCCAGAGATCTGACAGTGGCCAGGCAAGATCACCAGGTCCTGGACGAACTTCCCGAGATAGATCTTTTCCATCTGAAGAGCATAACAGATGACACAGGTATTCTCCAGCATGCCACGTACAATGTCCCGAACCTAAATCACGGTTACTGTACCGATGACAATGCAAGGGCCCTTATTGCCCTGTGCATATATTACTCACTGCGTAAGGACAAAACGATCCTGCCGATTCTAAAAAAGTATCTTGCCTTTCTCCACTTTGCCTTCAATCCGGAAAATGCCAGGTTCAGAAATTTTCTTTCCTATGACAGGCGATGGCTGGAGGATGGCGGCAGCGAAGATTCCCATGCGAGGGCCATCTGGGCGCTCGGCATAGCGGTCAAGTATGCCCCAAACGATGGCATACGCAATATGGCCATGCGTTTATTTCATGATGGGCTCATTCGCCTGGAGGACTTTGGTTCACCTCGCTCCTGGGCATTTAGCGTTGTCGGTCTTGATGCCTATCTCAACAAATACGGTGGAGACTCACAAGTCCGCAGGCTCAGGACGGAACTGGCGGAAAAATTGTTTCACCTTTTTAAGGACAACTGCCGTGAGGGATGGCTGTGGTGTGAAGACACCATAACCTATGCAAATGCAAAGATTCCCCATGCAATGGTACTGGCAGGCCAGTGGATACCGGATCCTGAGATGTTCGAGACAGGGACACGTATACTTGAATGGCTCCTCCAGATACAAACCGCCGAAGACGGGCATCTATCCGTCATCGGGAACTCAGGATGGTATGCGCGAGGTGGTGAAAAGGCAAACTTTGACCAGCAACCCATAGAGGCCATGAGCCTTATTGATGCCTGCATTGATGTCTATGTAGCAACAGGAGACATCAAGTGGTTTCAAGAGGCCCAGCGCTGCCTGGGATGGTTTCTTGGCCGAAATGATCTCAATGTAGCCCTGTATGATTTTGAAACAGGTGGGTGCTGCGATGGCCTTCAACCGGATGGAGTCAATGAGAACCAGGGAGCAGAGTCAACAATCAGTTGGCTCATTTCACTCCTCAAAATGTATCAGATCATGGGAATGCATAACCTTATCGCCGACAAAAAAGCGATTTTTGGCGGAGATATTTAACCCGTAAGGATTGCTGATGGGAATTGGGAGTGGTTCTTGAACCTATACATGAGGGAAAGACCATGAAGTTCGATAGCCGTTCACGGGTTCAGGCTTCAAAGGTTCGAGGTTGCTTTTTTGGTGAAGCCTGAACCTTTGAACCCGTGAGCGGTTACAAAAATCAAACGGATCGAGTACCGGAAAACAGGGAGACAAAAGGAGATGAAGAAAACCTTAGCAGTAGTAATGGCAGGAGGCAAGGGCGAACGGCTGATGCCACTGACAAAAAACCGCTCCAAACCGGCCATCCCTTTTGGGGGCATTTACCTCCTCATTGATCTTGCCCTGTCAAACTGCATCAATTCAGGAGTGTACAAGATCATTGTCCTGCCCCAGTACAAATCCCAGACCCTTATGCAGCATCTTGAGGGAGGATGGAACATCTTCAGCGCCGATTTAGGTCATTATCTCAAGATAGCGCCACCCCAGATGATGGCCGGAGAAAAGTGGTACCAGGGAACAGCAGACTCCATACGCCAGAATCTCTATCTGGTTGAAGAGGAGTCCCCGGAACATGTACTCATCCTTTCCGGTGACCATGTTTATAAGATGGACTACGCCCGGTTTAGGAGCTACCACGAGGCCAATAAGGCAGACGTAACCATCGCCGTCATCGAGCAGGGGAAGGAGATGGCCGGTCAGTACGGCATCTTGGAGGTAGACAAACGATTCCGGGTCAAGGGCTTTCAGGAGAAACCCAAAAAACCGAAAATCATCCCCGGAGACTCCGCCCATGTCCTCGCCTCCATGGGGATATATATATTT
>JAIVXD010000215.1:0-4966 GCA_048636195.1 Anaerolineales bacterium | reverse complement strand
AAGTTATCCGCCCCTGGTAGAGGTTTTACAGCCCGTATCTTTGCCACCACGATATCATCAAGGGATTGTCCAACAGCCTCAATGCCTTCCACTTCCAACCCATTCATGGTCAGAAGATGGCCAAGCTCATCGGGTGACATCTCTACGTCTACATAATCTTTTAACCAGTTCAGGCTTACTTTCATTTTAAAACTGTCTTAAAAAACGCATATCATTTCTAAAGAATAGCTGGATATCATCTATTCCATACTTGAGCATTGCGATTCTCTCAAAGCCCATACCAAAGGCAAAGCCTGAGTAGACTTCGGGATCATACCCGACAAAACGGAAGACTTCAGGGTCTATCATCCCGGAGCCTAAAATCTCCAACCAGCCGGTGTGGGAGCAGGTCCGACAACCCTTTCCCCCGCAGAGAACGCACTGTATATCTACTTCGGCGCTGGGTTCAGTGAAAGGAAAGAAACTCGGCCTGAATCTCAGAGCGGTCCCGCGACCAAACATCTGGTGCGCAAAACTTGTTAACGTCCCTTTCAGATCACCAAAACTGACGTCTTTATCCACCAGGAAGCCCTCCAACTGATGGAACATAGGAGTATGAGAAACGTCTGAATCTCTCCTGTAAACCTTTCCCGGTGCTATTACGCTGATTGGAGGTTTTTGGGCCTCCATAATCCTCACTTGCATGTTCGAGGTGTGCGTTCTTAACACCACATTCTCGGAGACGTAAAGCGTGTCCTGCATGTCCCTTGCAGGATGATCCTTGGGAAAATTGAGGGCCTCAAAATTGTAATAATCCAGCTCCACGTTGGGTCCCTTTACCACCGTAAATCCCATCCTGGCAAAAATCTGGCACATCTCTTTGATAACCAGAGTAATGGGATGGAGATGCCCCCGAAGTGGTTCTCTACCGGGCAGGGTAACATCCAGAAAAGCGGCTTGGCCTGCCTTTCCGGTTACGATCCTGTCCCGCGCTTCTTCAAAGCCCTTGGAAATATTGCTTTTGATAATGTTGGCCAGTTTGCCGGCTTCAGGTCGTTCACTTTTTGGCAGCCCGCCAACGTTCTTCATGATCGAGGTAAGCTGGCCCTTTTTACCAAGATATGTCACTCTGATCTTCTCAAGTTCAGAGGGATCATCTGCAATTTCCAGCGCCTTGAGAGCGTTTTTTTCCAATTCAAGGAGTTGCTTTTTCATGGCCCGACTTATCTGCTGTGTAAATAAAGACTCTATGCCTGAGCCAAACTGGCCAACTGAGAAAAGGCATCCGGATCCCTGACAGCTATATCTGCGAGTACCTTTCTGTCCAGGCTGACACCTGCGTTTTGAAGGCCGCTGATGAGCCTGCTGTATGACAGGCCATTTTCCCTGGCAGCAGCATTGATCCGAATAATCCAGAGGCTGCGAAATTCCCTTTTCCGATTCCTCCGATCCCGGTAAGCATACATACCGGCTCTGTCCACAGTTACGCTTGCTGTCCTGAATTGCTTGCTCCGACCACCCCTGGACCCCTTGGCGGCCTTCAGTACCTCTTTTCTTCTTTTCCTGGCTTTAAATCCTCTCTTTACTCTTGGCATCTTTAAACCTCTAGTTTTTTTATTGACAATTGTTAGGTAGTGCCCAATATGCCGGGGCAATATAAAAGGCTCACCCCAGTTAAATGGTCATAAATTTAACGGGGCAGGCCCCTGAATTTCTAACCCGGAGTTTACCCCTCCGGGGCGTAGGCCCTATGGGCCGGAGAGGCCGTAAGGGTTATATCCACAGGATATTGAGCAAATACGGTAGCAATAATCAATAGTCAATAGTCAATAATCAATCCAAAAACCCTTCTCTCTTAACCATAAGGAATCAGTTTGCTTATATGCTTCAGGTTCGCAGAATGAACCAGCGTTGATTTCCTGAGATTCCTTTTCCTTTTGGTGCTCTTTTTCGTAAGTATATGGTTCGCAAAGGCCCTGCCCCTTACAATCTTACCAGTGCCCGTAGTCTTAAACCGCTTAGCCGCACCACGGTTTGTCTTCATTTTCGGCATTTTTTACCTCCAAGCATAAAAATGTCTTACAGTAAAGATCCGGGTCCAGAGGGCCCGGCTTTGGTTTACCCCTGAGGGGATAAGTTTACCCGAATTTCAATTGCTCATGGAGTGATGATAAAGAGCATTGGACACATATGGATCGCACAAAAAAGACGTTGTTTCGGAAAAGCCATCAGCCTCTTGCGGTGTTCCAATACTCCAGTACTCCACAACTCCAATACTCCAGCCCTAATTACTTTGATCATATCCAAGAATTAGAAAGCTAAAATTATAACCGTTTAAAGTATATATTCTAAGGGGGGGCTTGAATGTGCATACAAAATTCCCTTCAGGGGCCCTTATTTTGGGACTATAACCATGGCAATTCTATTCCTGGCCTCCTGTTTGGGCTGCTCCTCCACCGTCCCTTCTTCCATGACTTCTTCTTCTACTTTTTTCAGGAGTTCGTAGCCTGCATTCATATATGCCATCTCCCGACCCCGAAAAAAAACGGTGACCTTCACCCGATCTTTTTTGGCCAGGAATTTTTTAATATTTCTGACCTTGAAGCCTAAATCATGATCTTCTGTGTGAGGTCTGAACTTGATCTCTTTCATCTGAACGGACCGGCCTTTTTTACGTCCATCCTGCGTTTTCTTGGCTGCCTGGTACTTGAACTTGCCGTAATCCATTATTCGGCAAACAGGGGGGTCCGAATTGGGTGAAACCTCTACAAGGTCCAGCCCCGCATCTTGCGCTATCCTCAGGGCCTCTTTGATGGCCACGATTCCAAGTTGTTCACCTTCAGCAGAAATCAGCCTTACCGTACTTGCACGGATCCATTTATTTAGCCTGGTGTCATCAGATTTCTTTCCTATCGCTATTACCTCCTCTTTCTACATTCCTCTGAAATCAAGTCAATAAGTTCCTTTGCAGTCATTAAAGGAAGGTTTTGACCACTCCTCAGCCTGGGGGTTACCCCCTCTTCCTCGCATTCTTTGTCCCCCACGATCACCATATAGGGTATCTTCTGTAACTGGGCCTCTCTGACCTTAAGACCCAATTTCTCATTTCTGAAATCAGCCTTGGCTCTCACCCCGGCATCTGACAGTGTTTTCAGCAGTTTTTCGGCATAGGGAATGTTTCTGTCCGTCACTGTAAGAATCATTGCCTGAACCGGTGCGAGCCAGGTTGGAAAGGCCCCGGCATAATGCTCCACAAGGATGCCAAAAAAACGCTCCAAACTCCCCAGCAAGGCCCTGTGTATCATATAGGGACGGTGTTCTTTTCCGTCCTCACCTATAAAGTTCATATCAAAACGTTCAGGCAGATTGAAATCGAACTGAATAGTCGTACACTGCCATTCCCGCCCCAAGGCGTCTTTTATCTTTATATCAATCTTAGGACCGTAGAATACGGCCTCCCCTTCCATCTTTTCGTAGTTTAGATCTTTTGCCTTTATCGCCTTGATCAGCGACATCTCGGCCTGACGCCACATCTCGTCGGGACCGGCGTACTTTTCAGGTTTCTTGGGATCCCTGACGCTCAAGTCGATCTTCACATCATCAAAACCGAAACCACTCAAAAGATCAAGGCTGAATTCCAATACTCGCAGGATTTCATCGTCTACCTGATCAGGGGTACAGAAAATATGGGCATCATCCTGTGTAAAACCCCTGACCCTCATAAGGCCGTGTAATGTACCACTTCTCTCATATCTATACACAGTGCCCAACTCAGCCCACCGAAGGGGTAATTCACGATAGGATCGCAATCCTGTTTTATAAATCATGATATGGAAAGGACAATTCATGGGCTTTATGTAATAATCCTGGCCATCCACATCCATGGGCGAATACATTCCATCCTTATAGAAATCAAGATGTCCCGATGTCTGCCAAAGCTGAGCGCGACCTATATGCGGAGTAAAGACAATGTCATAACCGCCTTCATAGTGTCTTTTTCTCCAGTATTCCTCAATGAGAACTCTGATCTGCCCGCCTTTAGGGTGCCAGTAGGCAAGCCCTGCCCCCCCTTCATCATGAAAACTTATGAGATCCAGGTCCTTGATTAATCGACGGTGGTCTCGTTTCTCAATCTCCTTCAATTTCTGGATATGACTCTTTAATGATTTTTTATCAGCAAAAGCAAGACCATAAATCCGGCTAAGCATGGTCCTTTTTTCATCGCCCCGCCAGTAAGCACCGGCCACCTTGTTCAGATGAAAGGCTTTGATCACTCCGGTGGATGGGACATGGGGTCCCCGACACAGATCCGTGAAGCTTCCTTGTGTATAAAGAGACACATTTTCAGCATCTAAATCACTGATTAACTCCACCTTATAATCTTCGCCATTGCTTTTGAAAAAATCAATTGCCTCCTGACTACTCATTTCTTTCCGGACAAAAGGGAGCTTTGCCTCAATGATCTCTTTCATCTTTTCTTCAATCCCAGCCAGATCGTCCTCTTTAAACGGACGTTCATAATCAAAGTCATAGTAAAATCCGTCTTTGATGGCCGGACCAATGGTCACCTTAACGCCCGGGAAAAGTTCCTTAACCGCCATGGCCATCACGTGGGACGTACTGTGCCTGAGAATTTCGAGGCCTTCCTCTGAATTCAAGTAAATCGGTTCCAGTTCCGCTTGAGACTCTATGGGGCTCGAAAGATCACAAATCTCCCCATTAATCTTCACTGCCACTGCTCTTTCAACCCCTTTCAACTCCAAATGCTTCAGGGCCTCCAGGGCGGATAAGGATTCAGCCTCTATTTCTTTTGGTGGCTGGGCCTTTAAATTGATGGAAAGAGTTCCCATTATTTCTACCAACAGACCTCGTTAAATGGTTAAGTAGTTGAGTCGTTAAGTCGTTGTTATATATAGATCATATATGGTTTGCTTGAAAATTGGACACTCGTAGAATTTAGGCCCTTATAAAAAATATTGTGCGCAAA
>JAIVXD010000214.1:0-4966 GCA_048636195.1 Anaerolineales bacterium | reverse complement strand
CCTATGCCATGATCGGACGTATCAGGAAAAACAAGGCGCCTTACAAGAGTTCCCACGGGACTGACTGGATGTTCCTGATCCTTTTGCAGCTTACAACACTTACCGGAATTCTTATCCATTTCACAAGGATCCTGGATTGGCCTTTGACCACCTATATCCTGTATGTGGTTCATCTGATGGTGGCTATTCCCATGCTGGTTCTTGAAGTGCCTTTTGCCAAGTGGGCACACCTGGCGTACCGGCCGGTGGTCCTTTATCTGACAAAGGTGAAAGCGAAATATTATGAGGGGCAAAAAGTAACGGCATAGGGCATTGTTGGATTTTAGATTTAAAGAACCAAACCTCTTGGGAAAGGTCTATGAGGTTTGGTTTTTTATTTTAAGACGAAAACTTAATCTTAGATGAATTTTAAGGCAAATCCGCCGTTCAAAGGAGGAGTTTAATATGAAAAGAATAGTTTTTATAGGCCTTGCATTCCTGCTTCTTTGTCCAGTTATGGGCAATGCGGCCAATACGGAAAAGATTAAAATTGCGGTTGCGTCTTGTGATAAAACTGCAAAAGCCCCTGTAAGCAATAAGGCTGCTAAATGTCCTTATTATCTTATGTTTGACAATAAAGGGGAAATGACCGAGGTTATTGATAACCCATACGGGGATGCGAGCCGCGGCGCCGGGCCTTCAGCGGCAAATTTTCTTGCCCAGAAAGGCGTTACTATTGTAATTGCCGGAAATTTTGGCTCGAAAATGATTAATACACTGAAAAATAAAGGTATAACTCATTTTGAGTTTAAAGGCCGTGTTGATGAAGCTGTAAAAAAAAGTCTTAAAATAAACTGAGATGTTTTTTGATGAATTCGGGATGAAAGTTTTAAGGAGGATATGATGGCTTTGGTTGAAATTGATAACATTTCTAAAAACTATCAGATGGGGGAGGTTCAGGTGCAGGCGCTAAGAAATGTGACCCTTTCTATTGAGGAGGCTGCCTTCGTATCCTTCGTGGGTCCTTCCGGAAGCGGGAAAACCACCATGCTGAACCTCATCGGATGTCTGGATAAGCCTACGAAAGGCAAAATTGTCGTAGACGGAAAACAGGTGAATGATCTGGATCGTAGACAGAGCGCGATCTTCAGGGGTTCTGTTTTCGGATTTATCTTCCAGGCCTTTAACCTTTTTCCGGTGCTGACCGTCCATGAGAACGTGGAATATCCACTGGTGATGATTAAAAATGAGCCGGCATCAGACCGCAACGAAAAGGTGCTGAAAGCACTTGAAGCCGTAGGGATGCTCGATCAGCAAAATAAACGTCCTGACCAGCTTTCAGGCGGCCAGAAGCAGCGGGTCGCCGTGGCCCGGGCACTTGTGACCCGTCCGAAACTGGTACTGGCCGATGAACCCACTGCAAACCTTGACCACAAAACCGCCGTAAACGTTATTCGTCTTATGCGGGACATGCGGGACAAATTCAACACGACATTCATCTTCTCCACCCATGATCCCGGCATTATGGAAGAGGCGGAGATCATCCACACTCTTGAAGATGGCCAACTTACTCATTCAACACCACGTCCATTAAATGGAAAGGAAGGGAAAAATGATTCGAATATTTAAAATAGCCGTTCGAAATCTGATGCGCTACAAGAGACGAACCCTGCTCACCTCTCTGCTGATCACCATGGGAGTCCTGATGGTCATTCTTTTTTCAGGCCTGTCCGGATCATTCAAGGCCATGATGATCGGCCAGATTACCGATGCCAACCTTTCCCAGATACAGATTCATAAAAAAGGGTATGTCTCGTCCATGGATTCAATCCCTTTGAACCTCAACCTGAATAGTAAGGGATACGCCAAAATCGAAGATGTTTTAAAAAGTCATCCCTCTGTTGATGCCTGGGCGCCAAGGATAAAGCTCGGCGCCATGCTGAGTAACTATTCAGAGACCACCAACATCCGGCTTAACGCCATTGATCCGGAAAAAGAGGTAAAGGTGTGTCCGGCCGTGGGGAACCGGATGACATTCGGTGAAAAGGACCAGCGGAAGGAATTGATCCGTCCGGGTGAGGTCATTCTCCCGGACAAACTGGCCAAGGGCATGAAAATCAAGCAGGGGGACACCGTGGTGCTGGTTGCCAACAACAAGGACGGTTCTATAAATGGCCTGAATTTCATCGTGGCAGGGATCACTGAGACCGTTGTCGGTCCCCAGGGCAAAGAAGGCTACATGCATATCAAAGATGCCCGCACCCTGCTGCGTATGGAACAACCGGAGATCACGGAAGTGGCCGTGCGCCTGAATGATTTCGATATGCTTGATTCCGTTTATGAGGATCTCAAATCAGCACTGGGCAAATTTAAAAACAAAAATGGAAAACCGGCTTTTGAAATCCACACCTGGGAAAAACTTTCCCCCTTTTATAATATCGCCAGAATGATCGATCTTATGTCCGTAAGCATGAAACTCATTATGATTTCAATTGTGCTCATCAGTATTTTAAATGTCATGATCATGTCAGTGTATGAGCGGGTTAGAGAGATCGGCACCATGTCTGCTATCGGAACGACCCCCGGTAAAATCATGGCCCTCTTTCTGACCGAGGGGTTCACTCTCGGGTTGATCAGCATCGCGGCAGGTACTATTATCGGCCTTTCAGGGATTTTTATCCTGAATATCTATAAAATCCGGTTTTCTTTCGGCAGAAATGACAACCTGCTTTTAGAGCCCTCCATCAGTTTTACCGAACTGTTCTGGCTGGCTGCCATTGTATTGCTTATTTCGGTTTTTGCCAGCCTGCATCCGGCCTATAAGGCCTCAAAGATGGAACCGGTAGATGCCCTGAGGCATGTATAGGAGGAAGAAAATGATAAAATTACTATCGATGATTTTGATGTGTTTGTGCCTTGCCGTACCGGCGTATTCGGATGATGGGAATGCAATCCTTCAAAAGGTTGATCGCAACCTCAACCCGGACAGTTTTGAGATGTACCGCAAGCTGATCAATATTGAACCGGACGGCTCGAAAAAAGAGTTCATTATGTTCACAGTTAAAAAAGGCCGTGACCAGGTTGCATCCGTTTTTTTATCCCCTGCAAGTGAAAAAGGGCGGGCCACTTTGCGGTTGGGGGAGAACATGTGGCTTTACATTCCGAATGTAGGCAAACCGATCCGCATCACCAGCCTCCAGTCGGTGACCGGAGGAATATTCAACAACGCTGATATCATGCGGCTTGACTACAGCGCTGAATACAATTGCGAAAAAATGGAGCAGCAAGAAGGCCTTTTGGTGCTTTATTTAAAAGCCAAAACCAGATCCATTGCCTATGACAGCCTTAAAATGTGGGTGGACGATAAAAAACTTCTTCCTAATAAAATCGAATGTTTTGCTTCTTCCGGAATGCTGATCAAGACACTCTATTTTAAAAAAGTTCAGGATTTTGGCGGCGATATTGTGCGCCCTGCCGTGATTGAGACGGACAGCCCATTACATAAGGGATATAAGTCGATCATGATTTTTGCCAAGATGAAGAAAAAAGAGCTTCCCGATGAAGTCTTTACCCTTAACTTTCTTTCAAAAGTCGAAAGCCTTAGATGAATAGGGGGACGTTAAAGTTGAACAAGATGCTGTTCGCCTTTAGCGTATCCATGTTGGGCTTATTTTTAACGTGTCTGCAACCGGCTTTTTGCCAGGACGACTATCAGTTTGATCTGTCGGAAATTGAAAAGGAGATCGAAAAAAAACCATACTACATCGGCGGTCTTCTTGAGTTCAGGCCGGTTCTTTTCGGCCTGGATCGTGATTCTGCCTTCCACAAGCTTCGATTCTTTGATCAGGACGAAGGGTCAACCCTGGAACAATATAATTCTCGTCTTCGCCTCGAGGGAAGCTATCAGAAGGGCATTGCGAGTCTTTATTTCAGAACTGACAGTAAGCTCTGGTACGACTATCAGGGTTGGGACGGGGACATTACTTTTCTGGAAGGGTATTTTGCACTAAAACCAGGACCGAGTTTTGCTCTTGAGGCCGGCAAAAAGGTCGTCCAATGGGGGAAAGGCTATGCTTTCAATGCCGTGAATTTTGTTTCACGCCCCAAAGACCCTGATGACCCCACCGAGCCCGTAGAGGGGTATTATCTTGCCGTTGCCGACTGGATCAAGAGCTTTGGAGGTCCTTTAAAAACGCTGGCCTTCACACCGGTAATCCTGCCGGTCACGGAATCCATAAACGACGATTTTGGCAAACCGGACCATATCAATTTCGGCGCCAAACTTTACGGCCTTCTCTGGGACACCGATATAGACATCCTTTTTTTCACCGGGGAGAGCCGAACCACCAGTTACGGTCTGGATTTTGCCAGAAATATCACAGCAAACTTTGCGGTTCACGGGGAATTTGCGTGGCTCCCCGGGTTTGATAAGAAATCCATAGACAGCCAGGGGCATCTCTACACCGAAAAATCGGATATCCTGAAATATCTTTTCGGGATTCGATATCTTACCACCAACGATATGACGTTCATCATTGAATACTATCACAATGGCGCAGGTCTTGACGAGGAGGACGCTGATAATTTTTACAGGTTTGTTGACAGGGCATACGACACGTATCTTTCCACCGGAAATAGTTCTGAGCTTAACAGGGCAGCTCAGTTATCCCAAGGAACTTTAGTTGCCGCTAAACCGATGCGCGACTACCTCTATTTTCGAGCCAGTTGGAATGAACCATTCGATATCCTTTACTTTACCCCGGCAGTTTTCTCGATAATCAATTTAAACGATCGAAGTCTGTCTATAACTCCGGAACTTCTGTACAAACCCATAACCAACCTGGAATTAAGATTACGTGGCGCCTTTCTGGTAGGAGGCAAGTATACCGAATACGGCGAAAAGATGAATGATTATAAGATTGAATTGAGGGTAAGGTATTTTTTTTAACCTGAAACTTAGGGCCGTGGAAAGAAAAAAGGGGATAGA
>JAIVXD010000213.1:0-4987 GCA_048636195.1 Anaerolineales bacterium | reverse complement strand
GAAACCAAAACCATTGATCGTTTTCGATATGGATGGCGTTATTATTGATGTCTCAAGGTCATATCGGGATACGGTAAGGCAAACAGCCAGACTATTCTTCAAAGGGGCACAGTCATGGGAAGATCTGCCGGATCCACTATTCCCTCTATCTGACCTTGCCAGGGTTAAACAGAGCGGGGGGCTGAATAATGACTGGGATCTAACCTGCTTAGTTATTAATCTTTTATTCTCTCTTATAAAAAAACCTGAAATCCATAAAAAAACGGACTCCTGGCTCAGGCATAAAGAGACTATCAGCCGTTTTGACGTTACAGAACTTGCCCAATTTTTAAAATCCACGGGCAAACCTTTAACGACTTTATTTGAACAAAAGGAAAAAACAGATCATGAATTCATCATGAACCTTTATCTTGGTGATGTTGGAAGCGGGAATGTTATCAAGCAGATTTTCCAGGAAATATATCTCGGAAAAGATCTATTTAGATCTACCTATGGCATTCCTGAAAAAATATATGACGGCGAGGGTTACATAAATAGAGAGAAACTCCTGGTTAAGAAATCCAGTCTTGAAAGCCTTTCAAAAAACAATATCCTGGCTATTGCCACAGGACGGCCTAAAGCCGAGGCAGACTATCCTTTAGATCTTTTTGGCCTGAGAAAGTATTTTGTAATTATCCTCGCCCTTGATGACTGTATCAGAGAAGAGCGAAGAGTATTAGAACAGGAAGGCGAAAAGGTCTCTCTCAGTAAACCGAACCCGTATATGCTTGACGCAATAGCGAAAACAAAAGAACATGATGCTTCACTATTCTATTATGTTGGTGATATGCCTGATGATATGGAAGCTGCCTCAAGATCAAGTGCAGGGTATATTGGGGTTGGTGTTCTCTATTCCGCACCTGACAGGGTTATTCTTAAAAGAGAGCTGTTACGGGCAGGCGCTGAATACATCATTGAAGATTTTGAAGAATTAAAGGGAATAATATAACATTTTCGATTTTAGATTTCGGATTTCGAATTTATCATCTTTTAGAAAATGCCTTAAACGGCAGAGCCTTTTCAATTATCATCTCGACACCGGGATGGATCAACTATAATTTAGAGGGGAATGAGCCTTAATGGCATATGAGAATACCCACCTTTGGGCCGCCGATGCCGTTAAAGAGCAGATAACAAACGACGCGCTCAGGGAACTCATTAACAGCAGCATTGACTATTATTATTTCGGTGCTGTTTTCCCGGATACGTTTTCTTTCAGCCATGACAAGAAGATAAGCGATATCTCCAATTTCCTTCATGGCGACATGGGAAGTCCTACCAACCAGGTCGTTTTTGATGTGCTCGACCGGTCGAAGAACGCCCACGATGAGAAAAATCTGGCATTCATCTGCGGCTACCTTACCCACATTGCCATGGATATTGTCTTTCATCCGGTTGTATTCTACTTTTCAGGCTATAAACCAGAAAGCAGCCCCCGGGAGGCTTCGAAAAGCTCATATCTGCACTGGCATTACGAAACATACATTGATAAGCGGTTTAACAATGAGTTTTATCTTAACAGGATCATAAAACCGACAGTTGTCCAGGATCTGATGGTCGCTTCTATTCTGAATATCTCCGAACAGATCATTCTTGATTGTCTGAAAAAACAAATTGCCTATTTCAAGCGAACCCATAGTCGATTAATATACATGACATACAGGATGCTGTCCAAAATCGGACTTGTCGAAAAAAAATACCTTGGCGGATTTTATGCCAACCTGAAGGTCGACCCCACGCGTCTTCCGGAAAGTTTCCGATACAAAGATATCATTTCCGGGGAAAACAAAGAAGCCACAATGGACGGTCTGATGGATCAGGGAATAAAGATGGGAATAAAAATGATTGAGTCCGCCTATGATTATTATTGCAGCAAAATCAGCCGGCAAATCTGTGAAAAAACCATTGCCGGCAACAACCTCGACACCGGCCAGATTGGCAAAAGCAAGGCTGATGTCAGGTTTTCAATGGATCTTTAACAATATCTTCGCGACAATTTGTTTAGGAACTTAAGATGTTTTTTTCCGGCTGAAATATAGGTTAGCCAATGCCAGGACAGACGTACCGGTGATTAGCAGAAATGAAATGGCATTTATGACCGGTGTGCTCCCGTCCCTCACCTGGAGATACAGGTTTATCGGTAAAGTCGCTTCGGAGCCTACCAGAAACAGGGTGGTATTAAAGTTTTCAAAAGACATTAGAAACGCTACTGCTCCCGCCCCAATAATCGCGGGGCGAAGGAACTTTAAGGTAATATACCAGATCACCTCAAAACGGTTGGCGCCCAGGTTCAAGGCCGCTTCCTCCAGGGTAGGGTCAAACCTCTTTAAGCGCGCTGAAACCACCAGGGCGACCAAAGTGCTGATAAATGAAAACTGCCCCAAAACGACAAGCCAGAAGCCAGGCCGGAAAAGGCCCACATCTACATTCCAACTTTCCTCAAAATAGATGCCAAGTGTGGTGCTGAACATGAGTATGGAAATTCCCAGGATCACACCCGGAATGACCAGAGGGGCGATCATGAGAAAATAGAGGACCTGTTTAAAAGGAAAATTCTCCTGCTCAAAAAGAAAAGCGCCGCAGGTTCCCACAGCCGTTGCCATCAACGCCACGAAAAATGCCACCTTCGCACTCACCCAGATGCTGTCTAAATTGATTTGGTCGTGGAATATACCCACCCGTTCAGGCAAATCTGCTGTAAACCATTCCAGGGTAAAACCATTCCAGGGAAGGGAAGGAAACTGGGAATCATTAAATGCCAGTATGCAGGTCACCAGCAAAGGGGCAAACAGGAATGTAAAATACAGAATAATATACAGTTTAAAACTCGATGTATATGCTTTGGAATTTGGCAGAGAACGAATCATTGTACCACTTTCTTCAAGGTTTGTTTGGACAGCTTAAGCCCCACCCAGATAACGACTGAAGAGAGAAAGAGTAATAAAAAGCCAAAGGCAGAGCCCTGATTCCAGTTAAAGCTGGCTATAAACTGGTTGTATATCTGTTCGGTGAACCAGAGAGAATTCTTTCCTCCCATGAGATTTGGTGTTAGGTAATTTCCCAGTGTCAGCATAAAGACCACAATGGAACCTGACACAATTCCAGGTGCGGCATGCGGAATTATGATCTTGAACAGAATACTCCACATATTGGCACCCAAATCATAAGCGGCTTCAATCAGGCTGTCATCCAGGCTCTCCAGCACAGACATAAGAGGCACCACCATGAACAGCATGGAGGTATAGATCAGACCGAGTACCATGGTGGTATCCTTATAAAGCATTTCTACGGGATGATCCAGAATTCCAAATTTCAGGAGAAAATGATTGATCACTCCGCTTTCCCTCAAGAGAATCATCCATCCATAGATCCGGACCATCTCGCTCACCCAGAAAGGAAGCAGCAGTAGAACCGTAAGAAACCCTTGAAATTTGGGCTTCACTACTTTGGTAATATAAAATGCAACAGGCAGGGCAATGAGAAAGGTCAGGAATGTTACCAGGATAGAATAAATAGCAGTGCGGACAAACGTCAACCAGTAGATCGGCTCGCCAAAAAACTGCAAATAATTTGTAATGCTCCATACCATTTCACCGGCATCATTTTCGGTACGGAATGACATGATAAATAAATCGATCTGGGGCAGCACAATAAGCAGAAACAGCCAGAGGAAAACAGGCGTCAGGAAAAAAAGGAGACCCCATCGAAATTGTTTTTTCATATTAAAGGTTTACTTCCTGGGAAAACAGATGCCGGACTGTTTATCCCATCCTATTTCGATTTTGTCGTTTACCTGGATATAGTCATATTGTCGGTTCTGGGGCAGAGCAATGAGCAATTCCGTGTCAGCATTAAGCGGGTTGGCCAGCAGCCGGCTGTTTGCACCGTCAAAGAGAATGGATTTTACCACCACCTCAAATCGGTTCAGGTCGGGAATGCCGGGATCGGGTTTGATCACCATGGCTTCCGGCCTGAGAAACAGGTCGACCCCGGTACCGGGTTGAAGCGCTTCGTCGACTTTTGTGCTAAACACTGAGCCTTCGGCTGTCTCAATTTCAGCCGTTGTTCCTTCACTTTGCCGGATTCTGCCTGACCATGCATTATTATCACCAACAAACCGAGCCACAAAAGATGTTTTGGGCTTATTGTAAAGATTTTGTGGCGAATCAATCTGTTCAAACTCCCCATTATTCATCACAGCAACTGAGTCGGACATCACCATGGCCTCAGACTGATCATGGGTAATGTAGACAAATGTCGTGCCAACTTTTGCCTGGAGCTTCTTTAGCTCCACTTTCATCTGTTCCCGCAGCTTAAGGTCCAGGGCCCCCAATGGTTCGTCCAGCAGCAGCACTGTAGGTTCCAATACCAGGCACCTGGCAATGGCCACCCGCTGTTTCTGACCGCCCGAAAGCTGATCAATTTTCTTGGTATCAAAACCGGGCAGGTCTGCCCGTTCCAGAATGGCCTTGACCTTTTTCTTGATGTCTGCCTTGTTTTCTCCACGTCTTTTCAGACCAAACGCGATGTTTTCACCCACATCCATCATGGGGAACAGGGCCAAATGCTGGAATATCAGGTTGACCGGCCGCTTATTGGGCGAAATACCGGCCATACTTTTTCCGCGAATTTCAATCGTGCCACTTGTGGGCTCTGTGAGCCCGGCAATCATGCGGAGGAGGGTGGTTTTTCCACAGCCTGATGGGCCCAATATGGAAAAGAAACGCCCTTTCTCTACTTCAAAAGACACAGAGTTTACAGCAGTGAACTCCTGGAATTTCTTGATGACATTCTGAACCGATAGATCAATCTGCATAAGAATCCATTAGTCAACTACCACCCTTACAATGGGATAGCGGGGCTAGGGCAATCCCGCTACTGCGGGACGGTTTAAGGGATTAATAGTAGAACTTTACGGTTAATCTCCAAAAGCCCGTTGTAGGATGGG
>JAIVXD010000212.1:0-5016 GCA_048636195.1 Anaerolineales bacterium | reverse complement strand
AGGGAGAACCCAGTCAATAAATTTCTTTACTATAGGCAACCGACTGTACCTGGTTGATTTACCGGGGTACGGATATGCCAAGGTTCCCCTCAAGGTGAAAAAATCCTGGCAGCATATGGTGGAGACCTATCTAAGCGAACGATCAAATCTAAGAGCGGTTATAGTAATACTTGATATAAGAAGGGACCCGACCGCGGGAGACATGCAGTTGTTTAGATGGCTAAATCACTATGGAATACACGCCATCCCTGTGCTCACCAAGGCCGATAAATTGTCACGCCAGCAGGCCCGAACGCGGTCTTCCATGATAAATAATCATATCAAGGAAATTACCTTTGTCAGCCCAACTGTCTTTTCCGCGAAAACCAGGCAAGGACGGGACGAAATATGGGAGAAAATAGACGACGTTATTGAGGCATAAGCGCTAAGTTGTTTTTGCCCAGGACGGATTAAAAAAAATGAACATCGAACATCGAACGTCCAACATCGAATTTTGAATGAAAAAAGAGGAAACAGAAGAATTAATTGAACATCTCGGTATTTCTATCCCGCCATGGCGGGAAGAATAAAGGGGTTTTTGTGAGTAAAGCGAACTAACTTGTATTTTCGTTACGAGTATCAAAAAGACTGAAAAGAAATAGAAATATTCGTTGCATGTTCGGTATTGGATGTTTGTTTTTTTATTCGATGTTGGACGTTCGATGTTCGATGTTCGACGTTCATCTTTCAAAACAACCCCGTATGGTATAAATGAAACTTGTGAATGTTTACAAAATAACTTAGCGCTTATGCGTTATTGAGGTCTGAACCCGTTAAGTCCATAGGCCTTTATTTTTTTGTGAAGATTGCTCCGTTCAACACCTATGGCTTCGGCAGTCTGGGAAATGTTCCCTTTAAACTCCCGCAACTTCTTCTCAACAAAGGCCTTTTCAAATTCAACCTTTGCCTCCTTAAGGGAAGTAAGCATAAAGGCAGATTCAAAGCCTCCCTTTATCCCCGAAGACTTGTTGAAAGGAGACGGGATATCTTTTGCCTGAATCAACTCATCAGGTGTCATGATCATAAGTCTTTCTACCAGGTTCTTGAGTTCCCGAACATTTCCGGGCCAATCATAATTTTTTAAGATCCTAACTGCCTCCCCTGAAAACCTTTTCTTTTCAATTTTGGCGCGGAATGAAAATTCCTCTTGAAATTCGTCTACAAGTGCAAGGATATCCTCCACACGCACCCTGAGAGGCGGCACCCTCATTGGAATAACATTCAATCGAAAGTAAAGATCATCTCTAAAAGTCCCTTTCTCTATTTCCGCCTCCAGGTCCTTGTTCGTGGCTGCAAGCACCCGTACGTCAACCTTGATGGTTCTCATACCTCCTACCCGCTCAAATTTCTGTTCCTGCAAAATTCTCAGGGTCTTGGATTGGGCCTTTAGACTCATATCCCCGATTTCATCCAGGAAAATGGTCCCTTCGTTGGCCAGATCAAATTTACCCTTCCTCATGGTGGAAGCGCCGGTAAAAGCGCCTTTTTCATGACCGAAGAGCTCACTTTCAATAAGATCCTCCGGTATGGCAGCACAGTTTACTTCCACCATGGGTTTGCGGTTTCTCGGGCTCATTGCGTGTATCGTATGGGCAACAAGCTCTTTTCCAGTGCCATTCTCCCCGGAAATAAGGACCCAGGCGTTCGTGGGAGCCACGATCCTGATTTGCTCCTTTAGTTTGGTGACGGCTTCACTGTTACCGGTTATACTGTATTTCCTCTTCTCTTTTTCCTTAAGAAGATATATTTCCTGCTCTAACCTGTAGTACTCGAGTGCGTTATTGACCGATAGAAGGAGTTTTTCAAGTGAGAGGGGTTTTTCAATAAAATCATATGCGCCCACTTTTGTAGCCTTTACAGCCGTCTCGATGGTACCATGCCCCGACATCATAACCACCTGAAGGCTTGGATAGGACGCTTTTATGTCTGCAAGAGTCTCAATCCCATCCTTGCCAGGCATCCAAATGTCCAGGAGGACCAGGTCGGGGAGTTCCTCCTGGATTTTCTCCATGGCTTCAGCACCGCTCTTTGCATTGATGACTTCAAATCCTTCGTCCGAAAGAATGCCTTCCAGGGATCGAAGAATGCTTTCTTCATCATCTACAATCAAAATGGTTCTGGCCATAAGTGCTCACCTCATCATTCCCAAGGCTATCTTAGCCGTCGTCCTGGAGGCCCATCTCTTCCCCAGGCTTACTTTGATACCCCTTAATTTTTCTATCATATTTTCGCGCAAATTGTCACTATCGAGTATGGTTACGGCCTCATGGGCAAGTCTCTCAGGCGTGACCTCATCTTGAACCAGTTCCGGGACTACTCCTTCTCCTGCCACAAGGTTTACAAGCCCAATATGGGGCACCTTGACAATCCTCTTGGCCATCCAGTAGGAGATTGGAGATACCTTATAGGCGATGATCATGGGGACCTCCATAAGAGCCGTTTCCAGGGTAGCAGTACCGGATGCCACCAGAGCTATATCGCACATGCTCAAGATCTCGTAAATATCCCCCTGGAATATTTTGATTTCCACCGATGTATCCTGTAGAATGGACTGAGCAAATTCACGTTTGATGGTAGGTGCCAGCGGTAGAAAGAACCGGATGCTATGATAGCGCCGCTCCAGGATTTCTGCAGCACGGATCATTACCGGAAGCAAATTCTTGATCTCCTCCTTCCGGCTGCCCGGCAGTAACCCCACCACAGGATAACCCTGATTCAATCCCAGTTTCTCCTTAACCTTTTCTTTATCAACTTGCACAGGAAGGGCATCCAACAGTGGGTGGCCCACAAAGTCCACCTTCATTCCCCTCTTTCTGTAAAACTCTTCCTCAAAAGGCAATATCACTGCCATCCGATCAACACGGCGTGAAATTTTTCTTACTCGCCCTCTTCGCCATGCCCACACCTGTGGACTGATATAATATAGAACAGGGATATTAAAACGCTTTGCAATACCGGCCATATGGATGTTGAAGTCGGGATAATCGATTAGGATCAGAAGATCGGGGCGGTTGTTTTTCAGTATTGATTTGAGCTTGCCGCGGGCTTTAGCAATTGTGCGCAGACGAAAGAAAACTTCGGTCAATCCCACTACAGCCATATCAGAGGAAGGAATGAGGATTCTGACCCCGGCCCGTTCCATCCTCTGCCCACCAATGCCCCAGAAAACCATGTGGGGATCCATACCCTTCATGGCCTTTACGAGATGAGAGCCGTGCAGATCGGCCGAGGCCTCACCGGCCACAATTACCGCAAACCTGAAATTCCTTGAATCAGCAGATGGCCTTAAAATTATTACAGCCTCTCTTAATCTGGTCAATAATGCCAAGGGCAACTTCAAGGGCCCTTCGCCCATCTTGCCCTGTAACAACAGGTGAGGACCCATTCATAACCACATTCACAAAAGAAGATATTTCGTCATTCAGGGGGTCGCTGTCAGGATATTTGGTTTTGTCTGATGTAATTTGAGGGTAATCATCCGACCCCCTGAGCTCACTATCCAGGCGTATTACACTGATTTCCCTTTTCGCGCAATTCACCGAGATATAGGCATCAGGCTGGAACACACGGATCTTTCTCAGCGTTTTATTGGACACCCTGCTTGCGGTCAAGTTGGCAACCGTCCCGTTTTCAAAGATGATTCTCACGTTGGCGATGTCTGTTTTTCCGGTGATAACGGACATTCCCACGGCATGGACCTCTTTAATCTCCGATGGAACCACATGGAGTATGATATCCAGATCATGAATCATAAGGTCAAGGACCACATCTACATCTATTCCCCTTGTGGTAAACTGATTCATCCGGTGAGACTCAATAAAGACGGGTTGATTCAATATAGACTCCATTTTGACAACGGCCGGATTAAAGCGCTCAATAAGCCCCACCTGCAGGACCAAATCCTTTTCCTGGGCCATGCGTATTAACGTATCGGCGGGCTCGGCTTTATAAGTTATCGGTTTTTCTATTAGAAGATGCACCCCTTTTGACAGGATATCTTTGGCCACATCAAAATGCATCTCTGTAGGGACCACAAGGCTAACGCCATCAACCATGTCTAAAAGTTCACTTCGCTCCCTGAAAACCCTTGTGCCGTATCGTCGCGCTATCTCGTTTGCCCGTTCCAGGTCAGTATCCACTACGCCAACCAGTTCAGCAGTTGGGATCGCCTTATACTTCTGGACATGATACTCCCCCAGATGCCCAACGCCTATAACACCAACCCTTAATTTTTCCTGCCTCATTTTCTTATTGTTCTCCAATGGTTTAAAACCTAACGCGCAATGATGGCAATCCCTGCCCTGTCCGCATATTCTACCATTTCTGATCTGTCAAACAATAATGTTTTACCTGCCTCCACAGCCAGGGCCGATGCCTTAACCTGAGACATTACCTTGACGGTTTCAAGTCCAACTGAAGGCACGTCAAAGCGAAGATCCTGGCCCGGTTTGCTCACCTTTACCACAACCGCGTTCTTCTTGGCCAGTCTTCCGCCCCTCAGGATTGTCTCATCAGTACCATCGATTGCCTCCAGGGCCAGAACTGTTTTGCTTCTTACCACCACACTCTGCCCAATATCCAAACGGCCCAGCTCTTTTGCCACCTCCCACCCAAAACAGATATCTTCATTCTCAGTCTTTCCGGGCTTTCTTCTGGTCAGGCAACCTGGCGGAGCAAGCAATTCCGGTAAATGTGCCGTGGAGCTAACGATCTCGATACCTTCTTTGGCCAACTCACTGGCCACTGCCCTCAAAATATCGTCATCATGAAAGATCGCCAGTTTGGACATAATTGCAAGCCCCTTTAAATCGGGCATGATATTTTCAAACATTCGCTTCTTGGTGATGGTCCCTGCCATCAGGGCCTCTTGGACCCCCTCTTTTCTGAAGGCCTTTATCAAATGCCCCAGTTGCCCCAGTTTTATCCATACGATCTTATCAACTTTGTCTGACAATGACGGGTCTGTCTCTCCGTGAA
>JAIVXD010000211.1:0-5018 GCA_048636195.1 Anaerolineales bacterium | reverse complement strand
GCAAACACTTTTTTGTGAAATTCGCCCTCTTTTTGTTATAAAAAAGGCTTAATCATTCATTTTAATGTTTGATTGTTCAGGAAACTGATTGGATGGGAGGTCTCGCGGAGTTCTTAAAAAGTTTGGGGGAAGTCATGAGATGAATGCTGCAACCAATACTAACACTGCCTTCGCTTTAACGTATCCTGCTTTTTACCAGGCACTTAACAATTTGGATCTTTTCATCGTGTGTTCCCAGGAACCTGATTCCTGTTTCAAATTTCCCGGATTCATCTCTTTGGGAATGCGCGACCTTTCCTTTGATATCTATCGTATTGTTTTCCAAATCAATGGTTGTTAACAAAATATATTCTGATTCAATGGGCAGGGGAGTTTTTAGAAGAATTCCGCCCTGGCTTATATTCATGGTTTCCCCCACGCCCTCGCCTAACTGGTTGTCATCTTCATCTGTACAAATATAGGAAATGACGTTCAGGGCCTCGATTCTCGGATGTTTTCTTTGTTCTGTTTCCGGCATAGTATGCATCCTTTGCTATGTCTATTGTGCCTACATTTTGTTGTTATTCTGGAAATAGGAGATTGGATCAATAACCTTAATCCGACCCTTGTCATAGGGTCTTCTTAGTTTGGCTACAATTTGTGTGGCTTTCTCAGGTTTAAGGCGCTCAGCATAATATTGGAGATGCCTGGAAATACTATCATCGGAATATTTCGCTTCTATCAATTCTTCCAGATGCCCATCCTTTAAGACGGCAAAATCGACTTCGCGTCCCTCTTTGTCACGGATATAGCGCAGTTCATAGCAATAACCATCCCGATCCTCAAGGAAATGAAGCCGTTTGAGTAAAGACGTAGCTACAAGATTTTCAAATCGTACTCCTTCATCTCCAAGAACGTCACCATTGTCAAAAAAATATACTTTGGGAGGTTTTAACACTGCTCTTGGTAAAGATTTCGTATAGGGACGAACACTGAACACAAGATACATTCTTTCCAAAACCTCAAGCCAGGATTTTGCGGTTTTAGGCGAAATTTGAATATCAGAAGCTATATTTGATAATCTCACCAGGCCTCCGACCCTGTGACGCAACAAATCCAGGAACATGCTGAGGAGTTGAATGTTTCGCACGGATTCCAGGTCCCGGACATCCTCTCGAATAACTCTGTCAAAGCGCTCGCGTCGCCACCGTCGAGCCTCCCGTTCATCCCCATCCAGGAACGGCTCCGGAAACCCTCCGACGGTCATTAGCCTGTTAAATGCGTCTTTTGAAGAAAACCCGTTTGGTATTTCGTCAAGGGTAAAGGGGTGCAAACGCCAGTAATGATACCGCCCCATCAGCGAATCGCCACCCCGGCGATAAACATCGAGACGAGCGGAGCCTGTTATGAGAAAAGAATGTATTTCATGTGATACATCATAGAGGCCCTTAATCCATGACTTCCATCGTGGGAATTTATGTAATTCATCAAATATAAGCAGGTCATTCTCATCGCTCCATCTCTTTTGCAGAATATCCTGTCGATCCTCATCATAATCCCAGTTCAGATAGATCCCTGCAGGGAAATTCTTAGAAAGAATGGCCTTTGCAAGCGTGGTTTTACCAACCTGACGGGGGCCACCCACGAAAACCATCTTTTTTCGTAAATCATGAAGAATATGCGATGTAATATATCTCATGTGTCTATTTTAGCCAATACTACAAATTAGTCAAGGCTATTTTGTACTGCAATTTTATTTGGCCACCCTACTTCCTACTTTTCTTTTTTTACCCTGCCACGGTGGTTTTTGATAAATAATAGCCACATCAGTTCATCGGTTCAGGAAATTGCACCCAATAAGACCCATAAAAACGATGATAAGGAGAAACAAAGACCATTTTGCTGAAAATTTCATTACTTAATTCCGCGTTTTACAATCCCAGGTCCTCATTGATCAGAACTACCTTTACCCTTCCTTTGGGAAATGATTTCTCGGTGATAGTCCAGGTGTTACAGATACGGTCCGGGCTTTTACACTCCTCGCAATGAGACGTTTTAACGCAAGGTGTTTTCATATCCAGGCGCATGGAATTGGTAGGTGCCACGTAGTTTTTGATGCGATACATGGCATCTTCTAAATCCGATACGATCTTATTACGGCCCACAAGAATGACCACGTGTTTGGGGCCGAATGTAATGCCTCCGATGCGGTTACCTATCATATCAAGGTTAACAAGTTGTCCCATTTCAGTAATCGCATTGGTTCCGGTGATAAAAAGGTCTACAAGGAGTGACCGTCTGCGCAGTTCTATCTTTTCTTCCCCGGAAAGGCTTTTATTGAAAGTGTCAAGGATTTCCATGTTCGGATTATCCTTTATGAAATTGTAGAGCCCGGTGGCTATGAAAGTCATGGAACCACCCCAGGAAACGGTTTTTGCGCCGATCTTGGGAAGAATTTCCTCCTGCACAATCTTGCTTGCATCAGCGGCATTATCTGCCACAAAGACCTCAAAGTTGTTATCTTCCAATGCCTTCTTGACCTCGTTCAGGCGCTTCTGCCAATAGTTTTCAACAGGTTTATCCATTTCGTTCTCCTTTGGTTGAGGTGTGTTGTTGAGTATCTAAAGATGCCCTATCCAATTCAGGGAGCCCGTCTGTTTTTTCTTCTCAGTTTCTGCAATGACTAAAGTTTTTGGTAATTTGGGTTTTGGTCCTTTGAACTTCCTGCTCCACTCCTTTTCAAGAAAGCGTATAGAGTGACCCTACACTGTTGAGTATGAAAGAGGCCGGAAATTCTTCAGAGAACCGCTTAATGGCCTTCCAGCCCGTGCAGTGCATAGGCACAAGCACCTTTGGCCCCATCTTTTTCAATTCATTGATGGTTTCTTCAATGATCGGTTCGAACGATGTCCCGGAGAGATGAAATCCTCCAAGGACCGCATAGACTTGCTCTATGCCGGTCATTTTTCGTGCATAAAGGATTGTATTGATAATGCCCGCATGGCTGCAACCGCCTATGACCACAAGGCCTTTCCCTTTAAGGTTAATAACTAAGGCCTGGTCGTCGGATATTGGGTCTTTCTCTAACTTCCCATCCCTTTCCATGAGGGCATTGGGCATACCCTTTTCAAACTCTGTAACACGTTCCACCTCTCCCGTTACCATGATCCTATCATCAGATAGAAGGGACGGAGTCTTCTTTGCCAGAAGCTCAATGTTTCGAGCCTCCAGATCCGCCTTTATCAAAGTTTGGGGAAAGAGTAGCTTGCGTCCATCATCGAGGCCAAGATACCGAGGTGCTATGAGGGCGTCCGGGTGAACCACCAGAGGAATGCGTTTGCCAATTCTATCAAGGAGTTGGTAAAGGGACCCTGTGTGGTCCATATGTCCGTGGCTCAGGACAATGGCTTCTATCCCTTCTGTGTCCACTTCCAATTGCCCCAGATTGTGTGGGACGCCGATCTTGTTGTATCCGGTATCAAAAAGGATAGTATGTCTTCTTTCTCCCTGATATACGGTGACGAGCAGTGAAAGCCCATGTTCTGCCAAAAGGGAGTCTGTGAGGATTTTTCCTTCCTTTGCATGTGGGGGACGGGTGACCACGTCTGTATTTTCGAGCAAAACATCTACATAGTTATCTATGATCGTGAGAATTTCTACACGGTCTGACTCTTTTAATGTAACAGATAATTGATTCATTGCTATTACTCCTTTAGGTTTTGATGGCTGACGGATTCACCGTTTTCTGATCACAGCAAGCAGTTGGTAACGATCTCTGCCACGTCCATGACCTTTATCCTATCATCCAATTGCTCTATTTTCACCGCATCATCAAGCATCTTGGCACACTGGGGACACGCCACCGCGATGATCCCGGCACCGGTATCAAGAGCTTCCCTTACCCTGATTCTGCTGGGGCTATCTTCACCACCGCCCAAGATATCAGTGAAGAAATTCCCGCCCCCGCCTCCACAGCAAAAAGCATTCTCTCTACTTCGATCCATCTCCACGAGCTCAATGCCCGGGATGGCTTTTAAGATCTTTCGCGGGGCATTATATTCGCCATTGTGTCTCCCCAGGTAACAGGGATCGTGATAGGTAATCTTGTCATTTAATTCTTTTAAAGGTATCTTGCCGGACTGAATCAATGGAGCTAAGACCTGGGTATAATGATAGACCTCGAATTCGCCGTCCAGGGCCGGATAATCTTTTTTAAAGGTATTAAATGCATGGGGATCCAGGGTGATGATTTTTTTTACGCCGAGGTCCCTGAATAAGGCAATATTCTTCTCGGCCAGAAACTGAAACAGACCTGCCTCTCCCATAGTACGGACCTCGTTTCCGTCACAGTTCTCTTTATCCCCAAGGATTCCTATAGAAACCCCGGCCTTTACAAGAAGATTGCCCACTGCCCTGGCGATCTTTTTGCCTCTTTCATCATAAGAGCCGACACAGCCAATATAGAAAAGATATTCCTGGTCCTTATAGGTTTCAACAAGGGTTCCCTCTGCCCATTTTCCCCTCTCACCGGCAGGCTCCTTATAGGGGTTACCATTGATGTTTATGTTTTTCAGGTAATCTCTTACAGGAGGTGGTATGATGCCGTCATTGATCATTTCCTCCCTTGCCGAGATAAAGATATTGACAAGGTCCTCACTGAAAGTAAATACGCAGTGCTCAACACAGTTGGCGCATGTGGCGCAGGAGAAGAGGATTTCCTGAAAGCGATCGCTGTTTTTTATCTCGTCATTGAGCCAGGCCCTGATCAGCCACATCCTGCCGCCGGGCGAATAGGTTTCAAACCTGAATTTCCGGTAGGTCGGACAATTAAAATCACTATAATCGCTGGTGAATTTGCAGTAACCGCACCTGAAGCACCTGTGAACAATATCCGCGTATTTCATCTTTAGATAACCTCCCAGTTTCCGGGATTCATAATACCATTGGGATCCAGGTTTTCTTTTATCATTTTCATAATACCAAGGGTATTGGGGTCCATTTTCTCAATGGCCATTTTCTGCTCATCTACGGTGGCCTTC
>JAIVXD010000210.1:0-5024 GCA_048636195.1 Anaerolineales bacterium | reverse complement strand
CTGGCAGAGCTTTTGCTGGAAAAAGAGACCGTCACGGGCAGTGAACTGGATGATCTCATACGCGCCATGAGGCCGGGTATAGAGTTTCCAGCATAAATTAATGGAAAATTAAAGTATTATTTTTCAGCCTGTAAAACACAATTCTCTCCGCTGGTCATGGCGGGAAGGAGGGCAGCATGCGTGTAGTATTCGTATCCACTTATCCCCCTATTGAATGCGGCATTGGAACATATACCGGTTTCCTGGTTGAAGCCCTGACAAAGTTACCCAATGAGATTCATATTGTCAGCCAGTACGGTGCTGAGGGAAGGCATGTTTACCCTTCATACTACCCTGGCGAAGGCGGCATAGCCCGGAAGATTTTTAACGCTGTTAATCGGGTGACACCCGATATTGTCCATATTCAGCACGAATTCGACCTGTATGGTGAACTGGACGGCATTGCCGTACTTGAATTGATTTACCGCCTTAAATCCACTGCCACTCCGGTTATAGCAACCTTCCATACTGTTCAGAAAGAATTTGAGTTTCGAAAGGAACTCATCTTGAGAACCATGTGCCGCGAACTGGACGGCATTATTGTACATGGGCAAGAGCACGCCGAAATATTGCGGACAGTTTTTGATGTAGATCCGTCAAAGATTTTTCTGATTCCGCACGGGGCACGCGACATGGATCCTATCCCTGATGCCAAGCAAAAACTCAACCTTGAGGAGAAGAAAGTAATCCTGCTGACAGGGTATTATTGGCCCGCCAAGTGTTTTGACAGGGTTGTGGACTTTTTCCCTTCCGTAGTCGAAAAAGTTCCGGATGCATGGCTGGTGCTGGCCGGAAAACTCAGAGTGCCCGAGTTCAGCATCTATCGCAGGATGCTTTTTGAAAAGATAAGCAACTCACCTGTCAGGGACCGAATTGAAGTATTCCGGGGAAAGTTCCCCCAAAAAACTTTCGATACGATTCTGAGCGCCGCTGATATCGTGGTTTTGCCCTATACTGCTGGAGCTCAAAGTGGTATAATGGCACATGCAATGACCTTCGGCAAGCCTGTGGTCACATCGAATCTTCCGGCATTTGTCGATACACTTGAGAGATCAAAAGCGGGATTTCATGCACAAACCGATGACGAATATGTCGACAGGATTGTGACGCTGCTTACTGATACAGAGGTATACAAAAAATTTTCTCAAAACGCACTGGCCTATGTCAAAGAAAATATCTCCTGGGACATTGTTGCCCACCAGACCCTCAATGTTTATAAACAATTTGACCGTGAAATGGGATGCAAAACCCGGTATGTATTTGCCGGGGAATAGGAAAAGGAATAAATCATGCCTAAAAAAAGACACCCGGATATTATCTATCGCTTTAAGGGCAACCCTGTGATCACTATGGATGACCTCTCGTTTCGGGCCTCGGACATCTGTAATGCCGGGGCGGTCAAGATCGACGACACCTACCTGCTGCTTGTAACGATTGAAAGTCTGAAGGGGCATAGAAGTCTGTATCTTGCCCGCAGTACAAACGGCTTTGATTTTGAGGTGGATGATGCGCCTTTTATGAAATATGCGGAAGATAAAGCATTTAAGAAGTATGAAGAGAACAGTATTATGGACGGGAGGATCACCCCCTTTGAAGATACTTATTATATCACATATATAGCTGAAAGCCATTATGGTGACAGAATCGGGCTGGCCAGAACCGATGACTTTGAAAGCGTCACCCGACTTGGATTTGTCTCCGAAGTGGACACCAAGGGAGGTACGCTTTTCCCGGAAAAAATCAACGGCCGCTACGCCAGGCTCGAGCGGCCATTGAGCGGGGGACGGATATGGATCAGTTATTCAGATGATCTTGTGTACTGGGGCGGTTCCGAGGAGGTATTATCTCCCCGGCCCGGCTATTGGGACTCACACCGTGTGGGCGATGCCGTGCCCCCCATCAGAGTCAAAGACGGGAGGTGGCTGCTGATTTACTACGGCATCAAGGATACATCCGCCGGACCTCTTTTCAGGATCGGCGCGGTGTTTTTAGATTCTGACGACCCGGCCAGGGTTGTTAGCCGTACCAACGTCCCCATCCTGAGTCCACGCAAAAACTACGAACGGGTCGGGGATGTGACGAATTTGATTTTTTCATGCGGTGCTATCTTGGAGGATGAGAAACTGCTGCTGTACTATGGCGCTTCTGATAGCTGCATATGCCTGGGCACAACTGCCATTGATGATATCTATCAAGAGTGCGCAAAAAGTGAGGGAGAATTCTGATGAGCAAGCACTTTCGTTTTGGACGCGATATCCTGCGCCGGTTTGAAGGCAATCCCATTATTGCGCTCGAAGATATTCCGTTCAGGTGCAATACGGTCTTTAATGGGGCCGTGGTTAAAAGAGGGAATGAATATTTTCATCTCCTAAGAGTAGAGAGCCAGCAGGGGCATTCAGTATTTGCCCTGGCGAGAAGCAAAGACGGGCTGCATTTTACGGTTGAAGATAAACCGGTCATGGAGCCTGCCCGAAAAGGCCCTTTTGCCAGATACGAAAAACGCGGTATCGAAGACCCGCGCATTACCGAAATAGAAGGTGTTTATTATGTAATGTACACAGCATATTCAAAATACGGCCCCCGCATTGCTCTGGCAAAAACAGAGGATTTTTTCCATTATGAGCGGATTGCCATTGTATCCGAACCCGGCAACAAAGACGGCATCCTCTTTCCTGAAAGGATAAACGGTGAATATGTGCGCCTTGACCGACCGATCGGCAAAGGCGTGGGCAGTATGTGGGTATCCTATTCAAAGAATCTGGTTGACTGGGGAAAATCCGAGATTTTGATGACGCCCCGACAGGGCATGTGGGACAGCTATCGAATCGGCGCCTCGGTTCCGCCGATCAGGACCGAGCATGGATGGCTTGAAATCTATCATGGTGTAAAAAAGACCGCAGCCGGTCCCATTTACAGAATCGGCACTGTTATGCTGGACCTCGAAAAGCCGGACAAGGTCATTGCCAGATCTAACCAGCCGATCCTTTCACCGCGAGCGGATTATGAAAGAATCGGGGATGTCGGCAATGTGACTTTTGCCTGCGGCGCGGTTGTGGAAGATTCAGGCGAAATCAAGGTGTATTATGGTGCTGCCGACACCTGTATATGCGTGGCCACCGCAAATTTTGATGATCTTGTAAATACAGCTTTAAACAGAGATGGTGCCCATTCATGATAGACTTTGAGTGTAAATCACCGCTGTTGGTAAACGGCAGTCATTATCAGGCATTTCATAATTTACCATGTTCCCATAAATAGTTTACCAGGCTTTCAAGTCCGCAGCTAAGGAGAATAACATATTTATCGGCAGCGCCGGCATAGATGAGTATTTTATTTTGCTGAACAAAGGCGCCCACAGGAAAAACCACCGCAGGCACATCCACCGGATATTCATCATCGCCGTATAATTCATAAGGTTCCGAAGGAATATAGATTGGTTTCCGGGTTCTGCGAATGACCTTGCGGGGATCATTCATATCCAGAATAGCGGCAGAGACGGAATATCCCCTTTCGATTTTCCGGGAGAGTCCATAGGCTTTACAGACGTCAATTTCTATCTCCCCCACGGCATGATAGATGAGAAGCCAACCTCGGTCTGTTTTAATAAGCTGCGGCCCAGGACCGATTTTCTCTTTCTCATGCGGATAAAGACCTGCTTTGAGGAGCAGGTTTTCGTTTCGCTTACGGTAGATTTCTTCCCATTTATCTTTATGTGCCGCAGGGTTTAACAATTGATCCATGCCCGCTTTAAGCAAGCCTATATGTATATTAGGATGGAACCTGAGCAAGGTATATAGATTTCCATTCACCGGAGTTGGAAAGGGCACGGCATTTCTGGAGTCAAAGGACTCAACCATTCCACAATAAGTTGTTTTTACAAAATCCTCGGTGGAATAAACGGCGATTCTATCCGCATTCGAACCTTTGAATGGGGGTTTTGTCTTGCCGCAGCCAATCAAGACATAGCTGTTTTCATATTTTATGATTCTGATATCCTCTATACCGTAGGTGAAGTCCTGATGGTCAGTGCCGTCGCCGCGAATGGCCAGATTCTGAAACCGGGAAAAATTGATACCGTCAGTGCTTGTCAAAGGCCATACTTCAGAGGTATAGTTCTCCAGGCAGTCCCTTTCCAGGCCCAGTTTTTCATCAAAGAATTTGCCTTTTCTGTAATTTCTGTGGCATCTTGGTAAAAGGATGACCCGGTCTTCAAAATATTCTGCTCCGCCGTTGAACACAGCGCCAGTCTTAAGTTCTCCATTATCATACCAGGTGAGACCTATATTCTGGGGCTTCACAACCGGATTTTTTTCATATGAATCGAGGATGAAGATAGTCTGGCCGGATTCTATTTCCTCGACTTTGCCGTTACCCAAGGTATCTAAATCAATCATATTAACTCCTCCTGTACAATTCTATATGTTGCCTCGCCACTGTCTCCCACGAAGTAAGCTTTCGATAATCATCGGTCCTGTCAATAACATATTGCCTGAAGTCCTTATCTTCAAAAATGCGGATAACAGTCCCCGCTATCCCGGAAGAATTGTAAGGAAGGACAAGGAGTTCGTCATTGATATTTTTCAATTCCTCGAATTTAGGCATTCTCGAGGCTATTACAGGTCTATGCGCACCAATGGCTAAATGAAACGAGCCCGATGCAGCTCTGTCCTCCTCGCAGTAAGGAAACAGAATAATGTCGGCGGCCCGAAGCAAAAACGGGACGTCCTGGTTTGGAAAAAATTTGTTCGAATAAATAACATTATTTCCAAGCTTAAGGTCCTCTGTTTTTTTTGAAATCAGTTCGGCATACTCCTGGTCTTTATCTGAAGCGGTCGGGGCCAGGCCTCCGGCTATGAAAAAACAAATATCATTAAATTTCTTCTTTATCTCCACAAGAGCATCTAAAACAATGTGAAAATTCTTATGCGGCTTAATAAATCCGAACATGAGAAGTATTTTTGCATCCACAGGCAGTCCAAGTCTAT
>JAIVXD010000209.1:0-5026 GCA_048636195.1 Anaerolineales bacterium | reverse complement strand
TTCTTAGTAAGTTGTACAAAGTCCGAGACGTTTAATTAATATAACCTCGCTTTTTGTCTTAATAACCGAGCAACGCAGAAAGCTAAAACCTCTAACCTGAAATAACCGGAGGAAAAAATGCACAAGTTACTTACAGACACGCCGGGAAAGGAAATGCTCCTTCTTGGTAACGAGGCCATTGCCCGAGGCGCCCTGGAAGCAGGGGTATCCTTTGCCACTTGCTATCCGGGAACGCCTTCTTCCGAAATTCCGGAAAACTTCTTTAAAATCAGCCAGGAGAGCGACCTTTACTTTGAATATTCAACCAACGAAAAGGTCGCCATGGAGGTGGGCGCAGGTGCCGCCGTCTCCGGCCTGAGAACCATGGTGACCCTGAAACACGTGGGGCTCAATGTGGCGGCAGACCCCTTGATGACCCTTGCTTACACTGGAATCAAAGGGGGCATGGTCATCATCAATGCAGATGATCCTTCTCTGTTTTCAAGCCAGAATGAGCAGGACAACCGTTATTATGCGCGGCTTTCCGGGTTGCCCATGCTGGAGCCGACCAATGTCCAGGAGATGAAGGACATGACCATCGCCGCCTTTGATCTATCAGAGGAACTGGAACTTCCGGTGTTCATAAGGACAACAACCCGTTTAAACCACATCAGGGCGGCTGTGGAGCTTGGCGAACTGAAACCGGTTAAGACCAAGGACACGTTCCAGAAAAATCCATTCCACTTTGTGTGCGTACCGGCAGTGTCCCGGAACCTGCACAAGCTCCTTTTGGAAAAATATGATAAGGCATTGGAAAAGTCCGAAAACGGACCACACAACCAGATCATCGGTGACGGGAAGTGGGGGATTGTGGCCAACGGGGTGAGCTTTAATTATGTGAGGGATGCTGTTGCAGATCTCGGGATAGGTGACAAGGTGAGCATACTGAAGCTTGGGTTTTCATGGCCCATGCCAAAAGATCTATGCACACGGTTTCTGAAACATGTAGACAAGGTCCTTGTTGTTGAAGAGTTAGAACCGGTGAACGAAAATGACCTGAAAGCTATTGCCCAGGAAAACGGAATCCTCACACCAATCAAAGGTAAAGGCGTCAGCGGGCTCTCCCGGCTCTTTGAGTATGATCCCGGTTTGGTCCGTCAGACTATTGCCGAATACTTTGGCCTGGATTACACCGCGCCTGAAATGACTGACCTGTCAGATTTACCTGCACTCCCGGGGAGACCGCCGAATCTCTGCGCCGGATGCCCTCACAGGGCTACCTACTATGCTGTCAAGCAGGTCTACGGACCGGATACCATCTATCCGACTGATATCGGCTGTTACACCCTGGGTCTGCTTCCGCCCATTTCCATGGCCGACTTTGTCATTTGTATGGGCTCTTCAGTCAGCAGCGGTTGCGGCTTTTCCCGTGCCACCGATCAAAAAGTGGTGTCATTCATTGGCGATTCCACCTTTTTCCATTCAGGAATCACAGGACTCGTCAATGCGGTTCACAACAATCACAAATTCACCCTCGTGATTCTGGACAATGGGACTACGGCCATGACCGGCCACCAGCCCCATCCCGGTGTGAACACCGATCCTATGGGGGTTGAGCTGACACAGATCTCCATAGAAGACCTGGTCAGGGGACTCGGTGTCAAGGACGTCCATGTGGTCAAACCCTTTAAATTGAAGAAAACCATCGAAGCGGTCAAGGCCACCATGGAATATGAAGGAATATCGGTCATAATTTCGAAAGAATTTTGTCCGCTTTTTGCGAAGGCCACCGGCCAGTTTAAAAAGACCAAGCCCTTCTATGTGAATCAGAACAAGTGCAAAAACCATAGGGACTGTATTAATCTGTTGGCCTGCCCGGCCATGTTTTTGGAAGGAGAACAGGTTGAGATCGATAAAGACCTCTGCATCGGTTGTTCCGTATGCGCTCAGGTCTGTCCCGAGAATGCGATTCTACCAGTGAAAGGATAAAAGGGAGGCTTCTATGGAAACAAAAAGAGTAGTATTTATTGGCGTAGGCGGTCAGGGAAACCTTCTGGCCTCACGTTTATTGGGAGAGGCTGCTCTCTCTTTAAATATACCCGCTGTTGTAAGCGAGATACATGGTATGGCCCAGCGGGGCGGAATTGTGGAATCGGCCGTCTTATTGGGAGACGTCACAAGCCCGATTGTCTCTGATGCCGAAGCCGATGTCTTAATAGGGTTTGAGCCTGTGGAGACCCTACGGGCCCTAAGCAAATGCAACAAAGACACCGTTGTCATTACTAATACGTACCCGCTTCCTCCGTTCACTGTTTCGGTTGGCCAGGGAGTTTATCCTCCAGTGGATGAAATTATGAGCCTTATTCACGCCAAGGCAGGCAAGGTCATTGCCCTTGATGGCAATGCCATGGCCAAGGAAGCAGGCAATCCCCTGTCTCTGAACATGGTGATGCTGGGCGCCCTCATCGGGTCAGGGTCTATTCCAGTGGGCGCAGAAGACATGAAAAAGACTATCTCGACAACCACTAAGAAGGCCTTTCTGGAATCCAACCTGAAGGCATTTGACCTTGGGATGAAAAGCGCAAATTAGGGCAGCTTGCTGCTGCGCATCCCCTGACCCGGCCCTGATTTTTGGTGGGAAACGATTTGGTTCATGGCCAGGCGTTGCCCCCCCTGTCTTGTCGCTCACGTCATTGGCAGGCACAGGGGACAGGAACGTTTGTATTGTATACACCTTAAGATAGTCTTTTGGGGTTTGCGATTATTTAATCATCAAACAAACCCTGGATGAATCTTCGTATAATTGAGGAATTCCGAATTTAGGGATTGAGGAATTGGATGTATTTTATCGTTTTTAATTCCTAAATTCCTAAATTCCTCAATCCCTAAATCGAGAATGCGAATTTGAGAACTATCCTTTATTTAGTACTCGCAAATTGAGGGCTCCAAATTCTTTTTCTCAGAGGCTATAACAGGTTTTTACCCTTGACAGGCAATTAATGCTCCTCTATATTTTTGTTTCTAAAATATATTATTTTATCTCAGTCAGGCTGAACCTACATTAAGCCCTTATTTAAAACATTTATCTAAACTGATTTCAAATACGAGGTAAGAGACACAGGTTTTTTGAAAGGGGGAGCAGGGATGTCAGAGAGAAAATCATTCCTTGAAGGGAAAAAAATCCTGGCCGTGGATGATGAAGAAGACGTCCTGGAAACAATTGAAGAGGCACTGGAGGTCGCCCACGTTGACACGGCTTTGGATTTTGACACTGCAGTGGAAAAGATCAGTGGAACTAAATATGACATGGCCATACTGGATATTATGGGGGTTGACGGCCTAAACCTTTTAGACAAGACCGTGGAAAGAGGCATTCCAACGGTCATGCTGACTGCCCATGCCATAAATGCAGAAACACTCCTGACCTCCATTCGTAAAGGCGCCATTTCTTTTCTGCCCAAAGAAAAGCTTGCAGAAATTGACCGTCTTATAGATGAAATTCTGGAAGCCCACACCACTGGAAAACCAACGTGGAAGATAATTTTTGACGAATTAGGCGATTTTTTCGACGATAAGTTCGGCCCCGAATGGAAGGAAAAGGACAAGGCTTTCTGGTCTGAATTCAGCCGTACCTACCATGTGAGCAAAGGTATTCAAAGAAGGTTGACTCACGATGAAAAGGTTTTGTCAAAAGGCATATGATTTATCAGTGAAATTCGCCGTCTCCTGATTTAAAGGGGTTGGGATGAGACGGAGAAAAGGCCAGTTTTTAACTTTATAACCTTTAACAGAGAAAGGAGTGCAAAATGGGTAGTAAAAAGTTCTTTATTTTCGTAGCAGTTTGCATGGTAGCGGTTTTTATGATATCCGGCCTGGCGTTGGCCAGTAAAAAAAAGTCCCCCCTGGATGCATGGAAACCTAATTTTGATCCTTCAGGCGCAAAGTACAAATGTATTGTCTCTAACGTCTCTCACCCGGTATTAAAGGGGGTTTATACGGGCTTTGCCATCAGAGACGAGTTATGGAAACGCACCAACGGCCAAATATACCTTGACTACAAGCCCTTTAGTATGCTCGGCGGAGAGGTGGAGGTCCTTAACCAGTTACAGATGGGCGCTATCCAGGGTATGCTTGTCAGTTCCGTGGCCGCAACCAATCTGGGCCCGAGGTTTGGCCTCGTCAACCTCCCTTTTCTGATCAACTCCTTTGAAAAATTAGACAAATTTACCAAAAGCGGAAAGCTCTATGACCATTTCCTGATGTCCATGGATTATCAGGGCATCATGGCAATCGATATCTGCAGTTATGGTAATTATGGCTGGGCCACTACCGTACCGGTTAGGACTATTGCAGATGCCAAGAAGGTGAAATTTCGTATTGCTGAGGCCGCGGTTAACAAATTGTCTTACAAGGCATGGGGCTTTAATCCTGTTGTTATGCCATGGCCTGATGTGCCCGTGGCCCTGAAGCAGGGTGTTATTACAGGGCTGGATCACACGCTGACCGTATGCAGCATCACCAAAAAATTTGAGGTGGCACAGTATTATACCCGGCTTAATTACGCACAGGGGCTTTTCATAAGCATTTTTAACAAGGCCTGGTTTAATAAGCTCCCCAAAGACCTGCAGAAGATATTCATAGAAACAGTGAAGGATATGAATGCAGCTTCCCGTAAAGCGGATATCGAGCAGGAAAAAGAACAGATCAAGGCCGCAAAGGAAAAATATGGCGTCACATTTTTTACATTGTCTGACAATGAGATGAAGACTCTCGTAAAGCAGGCAGATTTGGTTCATGTAACGTATGCACCTGAAATCAACAAATTACGCAAAGGCGACAAATACCGGCCAGCAAATTATCTGAAAGAAGTCCAGGACTTAATGGGCTACAAACCGTAATTTAAAATAAGACCTGAAACGGGCAGAGAGGGTATGTGATACCCTCTCTGCTGATCTTTATGGGGGCTGCCCATGTTTTTAAAAATCTTAGGTGTTCTTGACAAGATACTTAGTTTCATTGAGAGCTGGGTCCTTTTTATTGCAACATT
>JAIVXD010000208.1:0-5030 GCA_048636195.1 Anaerolineales bacterium | reverse complement strand
CTTGACAAACATATAAAGGTATACCACTATACTAAATACGCTATTTCTGCATGTAAGGCTTTGCTTACAGGTAAATCTGAATGGAAATTGAAATAGAAGTTATTGGCAGTGTAGTTTCACCGGTAAAGGAACCTGTTGATGAAAACTGGGGAGAAGTTGTTTCTGAAATTGTGCTTGAAAAAAAGTACGCTGATGGGCTTATAGGGCTCGAAGATTTCTCACATGCTGTAATCATCTATTTCATGCATCTGGCAACAGATAAAAACAGGGTAAAGATAACAAGACGCCCCCAGGGAAGAGATGACATGCCATTTGTGGGGATATTCTCGCAAAGGGCAAAAAGAAGGCCAAACCCCGTTGGAGTAACCGCAGTAAAAATTATTAAGGTTGAAAATAATGTCCTCAAAATTCAGGGTCTTGATGCAATTGACGGAACACCTGTCTTGGATATAAAGCCCTACTACCCCAGAGATCGAGTTGAAAACCCGATTATCCCGGAATGGGTATACAGGCTTATGAGCAATTATTATTAAGAATAAGGAGCCCTAATACATATGGAAATGACAATAACACAAAAGATCCTGGCCGATCATGCTGGTCTGGAGGAAGTCCATCCGGGTCAATTGATCAACGCAAAGGTGGATATAGCACTCGGAAACGATATTACAGCGCCCATATCCATTGAAAAATTTAGAGAAGCCGGCGTAAAAAAAGTATTCGATAAAAATAGAGTGGTTTTGATTCCTGACCACTTTGCCCCAAACAAGGACATAAAATCGGCAGAAAACTGCAAGCTCATGAGGGAATTTGCCCTGGAACAGGAACTTACCGAATACTATGAAGTGGGGCAGGCAGGGATCGAACACGCGCTCCTTCCGGAACAGGGGATCGTAGTCCCGGGTGATTTAGTCGTGGGTGCAGACAGTCACACATGCACATACGGTGCTCTTGGCGCCTTCTCCACCGGCGTGGGAAGCACTGATCTGGCAGCAGCCATGATTACTGGCGAACTCTGGTTCAAGGTGCCGGAGACCATCAAATTTGTTTACAGCGGAAAACTAAGGCCCTGGGTGGGAGGAAAAGACCTGATACTTTATACCATCGGTGAGATAGGGGTAGATGGGGCCCTGTATAATTCAATGGAGTTTACAGGGGAAGTCATTGATATCCTGCCCATGTCCGGCCGATTAACCATGGCCAACATGGCCATCGAGGCAGGAGCCAAAAATGGGATATTCTACCCGGACAGCATAACCGAGCAGTACGTAAGCGGAAGAGCTAAACGGAAATACCGTTTTTATGCGAGCGATAAGGATGCTCAATATAAGGATATAAAAGAATTTGACGTCTCTAAGATTGAGCCCCAGGTTGCCTTTCCACACCTCCCCAGTAATACCAAAGGAATAAGTGAAGTAGGACAGATCATAATCGACCAGGCAGTAATTGGTTCCTGTACCAATGGCAGGTTGGATGATCTAAGGACGGCTGCCGTGGTATTGAAGGGTCATAAAACCTCATCCAATGTCAAACTGATCATCATTCCTGCTACTCCATTGATTTACAGGAAGGCCATGAAGGAGGGTCTGTTCGATATCTTCCTTGATGCCGGAGCAGTGATCAGCCCTCCTACCTGCGGTCCCTGCCTGGGGGGGTATATGGGTGTCCTGGCAAAAGGTGAAAAGGCCATAGCCACTACAAACAGAAACTTTGTTGGAAGGATGGGGCATCCGGAAAGCGAGGTCTATCTTTCTAATCCCGCGGTCGCAGCCGCATCGGCCGTTTTAGGAAGGATAGGCAGTCCGGAGGAACTGGGGCTAACCGGGTAAGAAATTTTAACAGGTTAATACGATAAACATGATCTTAATACATGTAATTATTATTGATAAAGGAGACTTTTGAGATGAAACATAAAGGGAGGGCCTGGAAATTTGGCGCTAACATAGATACAGACGCCATCATTCCTGCGCGTTATTTGAATGTAACTGATCCAGAGGAGCTTTCTCAACATTGTATGGAGAATGAAAACCCGCAATTTCTAAAAGAGGTTGAAGCGGGGGATATGATAGTTGCCGAGACAAATTTTGGATGCGGTTCTTCCAGGGAACATGCTCCCATCGCCATAAAAGCAAAAGGGATATCCTGTGTCATTGCCAAGAGTTATGCCAGGATATTTTATCGCAATGCGTTTAATATAGGATTGCCAATAATAGAAAGCGATGAGGCCGTCCATGGGATACAGGATGGTCACAAACTTGAAGTAGATCTGGAGAAAGGCGAGATTAAGAATGAAACAACCGGTCAGATCTTCAAGGCTAACCCAATCCCCCCTTTTATGCAGAACATAATCGATGATGGGGGCTTGATCAAACATATTACCAAAAGGAGCTGTTAAATGGGAAAAACTTATCAGATTGGCGTTATTGCCGGAGATGGGACCGGCCCAGAGGTTATTGCCGAAGGTTTAAAAGTCCTTAAAGCCGTGTCCGAGAAGACGGGTATCAAGTATAACTTCATACATTATGATTATGGTGGAGAAAAGTATTTGAAGACAGGGGAAACAGTTCCTGATGCTGCTATCAAAGAGCTTCGTCAACTGGATGCTATTTATCTGGGGGCTATTGGACACCCCGAGGTAAAGCCGGGCATTCTGGAGAAGGAAATCCTCCTGAATCTGAGGTTCTCCTTAGACCTTTACATAAACCTTCGCCCTGTCAAACTTTATCCGGGAGTGGACACCCCGTTAAAGGACAAGGGGCCGGAACACATTGATTTCGTTGTGGTGCGGGAGAATACTGAGGGCCTGTATGCTGGTTCAGGGGGGTTTCTTAAAAAAGGAACTCTCGATGAGATTGCCGTTCAGGAATCTATCAATACCCGTAAAGGGGTGGAGAGGTGTTTGAGATTTGCATTCGATTACTGCCGGAAGAGAAATAAGGACAAAAAGTTGACATTCTGCGGAAAGACCAATGTCCTTACCTATGCCTTTGATCTGTGGGACAGGGTTTTTCACGAGGTAGGCCAAGAGTACCCGGATATCGAGAAAGACTATGCCCACGTTGATGCTGTCTGTATGTGGATGGTCAAAAACCCGGAATGGTTCGATGTGATTGTAACCGATAATATGTTCGGGGATATCATCACAGACATCGGTGCCATGATCCAGGGGGGAATGGGCATTGCTGCAGGCGGCAATATCAACCCCGAGGGTACCGCCATGTTTGAGCCTATTGGCGGCTCTGCTCCCAAGTACACTGGAAAAAATGTTATTAACCCCTTAGCCGCAATTATGGCCGGCCACATGATGCTGAACTACTTAGGGGAAACAGAGGCTGCCGGTCTTATTGAAAGGGCCGTGATGACGATTGTTAAGGACAATATGAAGAGCATGGATGCCGGAAGGATGGGCATGGGGACCAGTGAGGTGGGGGATTTAGTGGCTAATTATATCAGGGATGAGGAATAAACCTTTAAATTGCAGGTAACCGTTCATGGGTTCAATGGTTCAGGGGTCAACGAAAGATAGAAAAATGCCTGATAGCAGACTGAACCCTTTTACAAAGTGGGATTGAGTAGGCTTTGAGAAAGTTCTGTAACATCCACGAGTTGTAGAAATTCCGATAAGTCAAATTACCAACTTAATCCAAAGGAGACAACAAATGGTCAGAGCTGAGAACAACTTACCGCTATCGGGCATAAGGGTGTTAGAGCTTGGACACGCGGTCATGGGCCCTACCTGTGGTCTGATACTGGCCGACATGGGGGCTGAGGTAATCAAAATTGAAAGAGCACCAAAAGGCGATAACACCCGGCGGCTCCTCGGCTTTGGTCTGGGGTTGTTTCCCTTTTTCAATCGCAACAAAAAGAGCTTGGTTTTAAACCTCAAGAGTGAACAGGGTAAAAGCATCCTGAAAAAGCTAATTGCCTCGGCAGACGTCTTGTTGGAAAATTTTGGTCCCGGTGCGGTTGATCGACTTGGGTTTAGCTACGAGGCCTGCGCTGAGATCAACCCTCAGCTGATCTATTGCAACCTCAAAGGCTTCATGCCCGGCCCTTATGAGAAACGACCCAGCTTGGATAATCTTGTCCAAATGATGGGTGGCCTGGCGTACATGACCGGACCTAAAGGCCAACCTCTGAGAGCTGGAGCATCTATTATAGACATCCTGGGCGGTACCTACGGAGCACTGGGCATAATAACCGCCCTCTATGATCGGAAAACCACCGGCCGGGGCAACAGAGTCTTGTCAACCCTATTCGAGGCAACTGCCTTTTTAGTCGGTCAACACATGGCTGTAGCCGCGGTCTCGGGTGAGACATCGACACCTATGCCAAATGGAACCAATCCCTGGGCAATATATGATCTTTTTAAGACCCATGACGGTGAGATTGTTTTTATTGGAATAACCAGCGACCAACACTGGCAGAGGTTTTGCGAGATATTTGGTCTTGATTCCCTTTTTGCAGATGAAAGGCTGGGCTCTAACAATGGCCGAGTTCGACACCGAGACTGGCTAATCCCGGAGATAAAAAAGGCAATGGCCGATCTCCCCAAAGACAAGATTATAGAATTTTGCGAAAAGGCTGAAGTGCCTTTTGCTCCAATTGTTAGACCGGACGAGTTGTTCGATGACCCCCAGCTCAACCAAGGAGGCAGCTTAGCCGAGACCACCCTGCCAAATGGCAAAAAAACTAAGCTGCCCAAGCTGCCCTTGCGCCTTGGTCGCTATGACTTCGCACTTAGAAGCGATCCTCCTGGCATGGGTATGGGCACTATGGAGACGCTGAAATCAATTGGGTTTTCCGACCAGGAAATTAAAGAACTCATCGATCAGGGCATCATTATCTTTGAGGCAAACGATTTTGCGGCAAGTTGAGTAGATTTGGAGGGAAGTCTATAATGCGACGCTATTTCCCTTGACTCTCATTGCTAATTTTTCTATTTTTTTTATAATTTTAGTAGAGGACATAATGCCCTTACCTTCAAAAGTGAAGATCCGGGAGGTCGCTCCCAGAGATGGTTTCCAGTCGTG
>JAIVXD010000207.1:0-5042 GCA_048636195.1 Anaerolineales bacterium | reverse complement strand
TTTCCCCTAAGGGCCCACATAAGCCTTCCAAGAGCACATTGTTTTGCTGTTTGATTGCCACAAGTGGACTGCGAAGTTCATGGGCCACCATATTGACAAAGTCTGTCTTCATCTGATCAAGCTGTTTGAACGCGGTGATATCTTCAAGTACTGTCACAGCTCCATCCACGGCCCAGAACAGATCCCTGTCCGGACGCAGGGTTGGGGCTGAAATGGCTCTAAAGACATTATTACCAATATTGATTTCCTGGGAAACAAATTCGTTTTCCGGAGATTCCTCGTTCACAATCTGTTTGAGAGTGTTGATCAGGGATTCGTCATTGATTAGACTATTTATTGGGAAAGGATTTGTTAGACGCTCTGACATTTCCATCAGTCTCATAACAACAGGGTTATGGAGGACCACTTCCAAATTCCGGTTCGTTACCAGAACGCCATTGGCCATGCAGTTGATAATAGTTTTCAGGCGTTTCTTCTCGGCATTGAGGTCATGAAGAATTCGAATGATCATATCTCGAGATATTCTATCTTTTTGCTCCAGTATTCTCTTATCCTCGGCCCTTCTAATTATGAACAGAAGCTGATCTGCCTGAAACGGTTTTGTGATAAAATCGTAGGCTCCTTTTTTCATACACTCAACAGCAGTATCGATAGTTCCATTGCCTGTGATAATGACAACCGGTATATCCGGATACTCTTTGGCAATTACTTCCAGGACCTCTTCTCCGCTCATGACCGGTATTTTCAGATCAAGAATGACAATGTCAACCCGGCTCTTGGAGAGGATATCCAATGCTATTTGACCGTTTTCAGCAGTGATCACGTCATAACCCCTGCCGGTTAGGAGTCGATGCCATGTCTCCCTGAACCGTTTCTCATCGTCCACGAAAAGAATTTTAGTTTTCCCAAGCATGATTCATCCAATCCCTCTCCCCTAACCCTTTTTCCAAGGGGCATAAGCTTTAGTTTAACGGATAAACAATATCATTGCAAACCCACACTGGCCAAAATAGCTACACTCGCATCAGATCACACCATATGCGCCTGTGCAATTAAATAATTTTACGGCTTCTTGTAGGTTGGGTTGAGCGACAAAAGGATGGTGGGTTTCACTGCTTTAACCTGATCTTGCTGATTTCCCATGTTATGCAAACTACACGGAATTAGCGAAACCCAACAGATCAAAATCACTCAACCCACCCTACAAAGTCAAGAATATCAGAGAATTGGACCTAACTTTTACCTGAATCTTGCACCAAGTGTCGTAGCGAGGCACAGAAAGCCTTGTGTTTAAGGCGAAGTTGGATTGATTTTGATCCGCAGGCATATTACCTATATGGTGAGGATCAAAATCATGAAACGAGCTTTAAAGGCAAAGCGCTTCAAGCCGTAGTAGATAGTTGGTGCAAGATTCAGGTAATACACCATCAAAAAAATTGTGAGGGAAGAAATGAAAAAAATTATGTTTTATCTTTTGTTAGTGATCATGCACGGTTTTTATCTGGGTAATTGTTATGCAGAGCAAGACCTTCAGGTCTTGACCCCGAACCGTCAGGCTAAAGTAGCCTATCAGGTTGTTGAACAGAATAAGTTACTGATCTCAGCCCTGGATCCTGACGATAATCCGATCCTGGGACTGAAAGCAGAAGACTTTGGTATCATGATAGGAACAAAGAAGGCGAAAATACTCTCTATTGAACCTCTTGAGACCAGCAAAGAAATACCACTCAACCTTGTCCTCGTCGTGGATAATTCCTACTCCATGAAGAAACGTAAAGCGGTGGAACCTCTTATTTCTGCCATAGAGGAATTTCTTAAAATAATACGCCCCATGGACAATGTCCATATGGTTGTTTTTGACAAAAAACCCGACTACAAACTTCATGAACACTCATTACACGCCAAGGCTTTTCATTCCAAGTATACCCACGAACTCATGAAATTCATCAGGAACAGCTTTGATGACGGGTTGACCACTGAAACCTTCTTATACGAAGCCATGGTTGCCGGACTTGATCTAATCCGTAAGATGCCAGAAAAGGGGAACAAAATTTTTGTGGTCTTCTCGGATGGCGAGGATATTAACAGCGCATTCAAGAGCGCAGTAGTTGAGTCTGAAGCAAAAGGAATACCAAATTTTGAGGCCTATTCTGTAGACTATATGCCTGGACTGACCATGAATCCCTTTCTCAAATCCTTTGCCAAGGCACACGGTGGCCGTGTCTGGAAAGCCACTTCAGCGACAGAACTTATGCCTATTTTTCAGGCCTTTTCCACCACCCTGCTCCATCGCTATATAGTGACTTATAGGGTCCTCAACCCTCCCCAGGGAACATTGACCCTGGAACCTGCTGAACTGAGTTTTCGCATGCTTACCATGACAGATGGCACCCCAATACTAAACAATATCTTCTTCGAGACGGGCAAAAGTGAAATACCTGAAGAGTATGTCCTTTTTGCGGACAGTGCCCAGGCACAGTCCTTCGATGAAAAAGCCCAGAGAGGTGCGCTGGAACGCTATTACAATGTCCTTAATATTATTGGCAAACGCTTGACCCAAAACCCGACCGCTCAAGTTCAAATCATAGGCTGTAATTCCGGTATTGGTGTGGAGGAGAATAATCTCGATCTTTCGCGGCAACGGGCTGAAGCTGTGAAAACGTATCTTAGCAATGTTTGGGGAGTGGATTCCCAGCGTCTAAACGTGGAGTCACGGAATTTGCCGGCGAATGCTTCACCACTGGACGCTGTGGGCGGCAGTGCAGAAAATCAACGGGTGGAGATAAAATACGATTTATTAGAGATACAAAGGGATGCTGCCGGCGAATTCGTCGCGGAAATTAATAAAATGGATGAAATCAAGATCCAGCCTCACATAGTGGCTGAATATGGCGTTGCCAATTGGGAACTGACGGTTTTGGGCGATGATCAGCCTATCAAAACCCTGAAGGGGACTGGTGAATTGAAACCATTTTATTCTATTTCCCTGAATGACCTCGGTAGAGAACAACTGGCTAAATTAGATAATCTTCAGGCACGTATCAAAGTGATAGATATTTATAATGATACACATGAGACTGAGACGGCCCTATGTGCGATTACCGTTTCGAAGGAAGAAGTCATACACGAGCTCATAGGCTCACCGTATGGGCAGGTATCCATAGAACCAGAAACGGTGACCATTGAGGAGTTGACCACCATCGATAGTTCGCCACTGCTAAACTATGTGTTTTTCGACACCGGCAAAAGCGAAATTTCCGAACGGTATTCCGTTTTTGGGAATCAGGCCGAAACCAAAAAATTCTCGGCAAGTAATCTAAGGGGCGCAATGGAGAAGCATATTCAAGTGCTTAACATTATAGGGAAACGCCTTTTAGAGTTTCCTGAGGCCAATATAAGTATAGTGGGCTGTAACTCCAATTATGGAGTGGAGAAAGATAGAATCGATCTTTCACGGAGTCGAGCAGAAGAAGTCCGGGCGTATTTGAGGTATATATGGGGGATAAATCCATCAAGGATACACGTGGAGGCACGTAACTTACCGGCTGTTCCGAGTACAAACAGCCTGAACGAAGGGAGGGTAGAAAATCAACGTGCAGAAATCTATTCTGACCTTTCCACCATACTTGAACCCATAAAGAGCACCTATGTGGAAGAGACGAGCGACACAAAGGAGTTCCGGATCTCACCACAGATCCAGGCCGGTTATGGCATTACAGATTGGGAAATACAATTGATAGGTGATGGTTCTCTAATTGGTTCCGTAAAGGGGAAAGGAGACCTCAACCCTTCTTATACCTTTGATCTCAAAGCTATTGGTCTTGGAAAGGTAGGTTCTTGTAAGGAGATTGCGGCGGGCATTGAGGTCACGGACGAAAAGGGCCAGATATACAAGGATGTTGCTGCTGCAACGTCTTCTGTCAGATTCATAAAGAGAGAAGAGCGTGTTGCCCAGAAAATGGGATATAAGGTCCTGGAAAAATACGCCTTGATACTCTTTGACTTCAACAGCTCAGATATAAAAGAGCGTAATAAGGCCATCGTTGACCAGATAATCGAGAGAATGAAGCAGTTTCCAGCAGCCGATGTGAAGGTTGTGGGACATACCGATAATATTGGTAAAGAGGAATACAATTTGAAGCTCTCAGAGAGGCGGGCAAAGGCCGTTTACGAACAGATCGTGGCTGGAGGGATGACAGCAGGTGAGAGACTTACCTACGCGGGTGCAGGCCCCCTCAATCCCATTTATGACAATAGCCTGCCTGAGGGCCGGGCACTCAACCGGACTGTGACTGTTTCCCTTGAGTATGAGAAGAAAGAGTAGTGAAAGTCATTTGTCTTTCGAGGTAATGGCGCCCACAGGACAGATCCGGATGCAGGCAAGACATTCGCCACATGGAAGGTTTGACACATCCTTTTCCCCATAGGAGCTGACAACCGCATCTAACCCCCGTTTGGCAAACGTCAAAAAGGCCCGACCATGTTTGTCTTTACAAACAGCAATGCATTTGCCGCACAAGACACAGCGATTGGGATAGTAATCAAGGAAAGGATTGGATTCGTCTACCTCAGTTTCCTTCAGGTGTAGTTCCAGGTATTTTGGCTTTAAACCGACCTTCAGGAATTTGGCAATACGCTGCAACTCACATTTCTTGTTGGCCGGACAATGCCCACAGTCTACCCGGTGAACCGACATAAGGAGTTTGAAGGCCGTGCGCTGCAGTCTCCTCACGGACGGGGTATCGGTTTTGACAATAATGCCATCTTTTGCCTTGACAGTACAGGAGGGTATGGGTTTGTCCTCACCCTCAATTTCAACAAAGCACAGTCTGCATGAAGCTGAGGGATTGTCCGTGCCGTGGATGTGGCAGAGGTTGGGGATGTAGATCCCGTTGTCAAGGCAGGCCTGTAGTAGGGAGATCCCTTCTTTCGCTTCAATTTCCTTGTTATCTACCAGCAGTTTAGCCATAGCTCAAATCCATATTATAGGATTGACTATTTTCGATTACAAATGACAGAACGGTCAATCGCCAATCGTCAAT
>JAIVXD010000206.1:0-5048 GCA_048636195.1 Anaerolineales bacterium | reverse complement strand
CACGTATTGGCCGGCCTTGTCAAAGGACTTATGGCCAGATAGACCTCTATCTTCCCGCCGCTTTTAGGACTCAGTGCTACCTGGTATCTATCAGGGACCGTTGGATCACCTTGAACCCGCCTCTTGTCGTAACTTATGACGGTCCTTAAAGAATCCGGATGAACAAACTCTTCGATCCCGGCCCCAATGAGTTCACCTACACCAACTCCGCATAATTCGGCCCAGGCCCTGTTTCCTGACCACAAACAGAGGTTCTTGTATATGACTGCAGGTTTGTCTATTTGATGTATGAATGCAACACGTGGCCCGTAGTATTCGGCAAAATACTGACATTCAGGGCAACGTATGGGGCATTGGAGGTTCTGGTTGCTCTTTGCACTAAAGCATTCCCTGGCCTGATGGGTGAAAACAACGCAATGCTGACATTTTTTTCCATGAGAGTGGTCTGCCCAAAACTCCCAGCATGGTTTTAGAAGCTTAAAAGGCTGAGAGTATATTCCATCCACCTGTTCCAACAGGATTTGAGGTATAGATTGACCTTCAGACTTCAGAAAAAAAATTAGATCATCCACCGTGACAAGATGCTTTTTTCCGGAACGACAGGCCTGGAGGGACTTCCTGGCAATCCAATAGGACACAGTGCTCCTGGCAACACCGCATATTTCCGCGATGTCCATGACCGAAAGATTTGGAAGTTGTTCATTTATTTCCATATACAAAGGCAATATCGGTCATTTTTGGAAGAACTTTAGAAGATTTGGCAGATGGTAGTGCCCCGTCTCAAAAGTTTAGTGCCTTAAAATGGCAACATGAAATATTCATATAAATTCATACGTTTCACCCATCTGTGGGTGACGGGAAAATCCGAAATTCGAATATCGAAACTCGAAACAAATACAAATGACAAAAATATCAATGACCAAAACGAGAAATGGCCGTATCATGATGTTTTTGTTTAGAATTTTGAAAATTCGAATTTCGATATTGTTTCGAATTTCAAATTTCGATATTCGTATTTTTTAAGGTTGTTCCTGTGATTTGATGACATGATAAATTGCCAAAATCAGGGACAGAACTTATAAGACACGGTAGTAGGAGGTTAAGTAGTGCAGTGGTCGAATGGTTAAGTGGTGGGACAAGCTTCCAGTTTCATGAGCTTATCTTTAGGCATTTTAGGCACTTTTAACTACCCTGATCCATGTCAAATTGGAAAAATTGGCCGGACTTGGCAGATTTTGGTTTGGGCGAGTATTCTGTTGGTTCAGTCCCTTCCTTGAAGGTCTGGAGCACGGTTTTATCGGAGTAAGGTCCAGCCAGAAGACCTGTGTTTACGTCAATCTTTGCAAAAACAACTCCGTCGGGAACTGGAAAATCAACCACCGGTGTGCCTTTCAGGACATGCGACATATAATACAGCCACAAAGGACTTGCAGCCCTTGATCCTGTTTCACCTTTACCCATGGTCTTTTGATCATCATATCCTACCCAAGCCCCTGTCACCAGTTCTGGTGTATATCCCATAAACCAGGCATCTCTCAGATTATTGGTTGTTCCTGTCTTTCCGGCGGCCGGCCTTTTAAGCGCCTTTATTCTCCAGCCTGTCCCTTCCTGGACAACGGCCTTCAGGAGGTCAGTCATCACATATGCGGTCTCCTTTGAGATAACTTCAACGGCTTCAGGCTGATTCTCTTCAATTACCTGTCCGCTCCGGTCCACAATTCGTTTAATAAAGATGGGTTTCACCAGCAGGCCTCCATTGGCGAACACCGAATAAGCCCTGGTAAGTTCCATCAATGAAGTGCCTGATGAACCAAGGGCCAGGGAGAGATCAGGGCTCAATGGGGATTCGATCCCCATTCTCTTCGCATAGTCAATGGCGTATTCGACACCGATTTTTCTCAATATCTTGATAGTAATGACATTCCTGGACTTGGCAAGTGCTGTCCTGAATAATGTGGGGCCGAAGAATTTTTCCTTGTAGTTCTTTGGTTTCCAGGCTTCCTCGTCAGGAGTCTGGCCGGATATATAAGGGGCATCAATAATAACCTCACCAGGGTTCATGCCCCAATCAAGGGCCGCAGCATAAATGAGTGGCTTAAAGGCAGATCCGGGCTGGCGTCTGGATTGGGTTGCCCTGTCAAACTGGCTGACGCTAAAATCCCTTCCTCCGACCATTGCCTTTACTTCGCCCGTCCCTGGTGTCATGCTGAAAATGGCCCCCTGGGCCTCTGGTATTTGCTCCAGTGAAACCTCCCAGACAGGACCCGGTCTCTCGTCCGTTGCAGTGGCGGCAGAGGGTTCACTAATCTCCCTCAACATACGAACCAGGATAACATCTCCCTGTTTCAGTACCTGAGAGGGCTTCTTTACTCCTGTTGCGTAATAGGCAACCTCCGGATCAGGTTTTCTGGCCCATTTCATATTAGTCAGTGGCAGTAAGGTCAGATATTCGCCGATGCGGACCAAAACCTCATTTCTTTCATCACTCACCTCTTCCACGAGGCCCTGGACAACTGAACCCACTTCAGGTGGTGATGACATAAATTCTTTTATTGTCTCATTCTTAAAAACAAGGGCTTCATCAGGTGTCAAATGCCTCACAGGGCCCCTGAACCCTTCCCTTTTGTCCATATCAAGCAGGCCCTTTTCTACGGCTTCCTGTGCTGCCCGCTGCATATTCAAATCCAGAGTTGTATAGACTTTAAGCCCCCCTCGGTACAACAGATCCCGGCCGTATTTCGCTAATAGATATCGGCGTACATGCTCGCTAAAATAGGGCGCCTTTGCAAAAGTATTTTCAGTGGTGGTTTGTATGTTAAGAGGGGTTTCCAATGCATCAATTAACTGTTCGCGCGTTATGTAACCTTCTGCATACATGCGCTCAAGCACATACTTCTGCCTAACCCTGGCGCGATCAAAGTGCAGCACAGGCGAGTATCGGGTAGGTGCCTGGGGGAGCCCTGCCAGAATAGCAGCTTCGGCAAGAACCAAATCTTTCCCGGGTTTGTTGAAATAGGTGCGCGCAGCTGCTTCTACGCCATAAGCCCCTTTTCCCAAATAAATCTGGTTCAGATAAAGAAAAAGAATCCTTTTTTTTGAGAAATTCTTTTCTATCTGCATTGAAAGAAGGGCTTCTCTTGCCTTTCTGCGGTATGTTCTTTCCGTGTTTTTTAGCAACAAAGACCTTGTTACCTGTTGAGTAATGGTACTTCCGCCCTGCTCTATTTTCCCTGCAGTCACATTCTTGTAAAAGGCCCGTATGATACCCAGGATGTCAACTCCTTCGTGCTCATAAAACCGTGCATCCTCTGCAGCCACAAATGCCTGGATCAGATGCGGAGCCAGTTCATCAAGAGGAACAACAATCCGTTTTTCCTCCCAGAATCTCCCGATCACCTCCCCGTCGTCACTGAAGACCTCCGTGATGATAGAAGGTCTGTATTCTTTGAGTGAGCCTATAAAAGGCAGGTTGCTGGACCACATATACCAGAAATAGGCGCCAATACATGCGCCAGCGAAAAGGATCACTAAGAAAAACCCAAATGTGAATTTTAAAAATCGCTTCACCGCAAACTTCTCCGAATCTGAGAGTTAGCCACAAAAAATATTAGACAGGATAACAGGATAGACATGATATTAATCCAGTAAATCAATACGTTCGTTATTGAAAAACTTTGTAACATCTCAATAAGTTCGGGCATTCTGCCTGCTTCCCCCTTTTGCAAAGGGGGATTGAGGGGGATTTTTCTAATTCAGCCCGGATTTATTGAGAACTTACAAAACTTTATTGAAAATTTACGAATAAATATTATTAGAAGCCTGAATTTCTGGCCCTATTCCAACATTCTCCCCGCTGTTTCAGCGGGGGTGAACGAAGCGCACTAAGTTTTGTTATAGCCTGTGGAAGACTTTCGAGTCGCAGAGATTAACCATCAAAGAGCAAAACAATTCATATTAATAAAAATATCGACACTAAGTTTCCCAAAGGATGAGCTTTCAGGATAGAATAGAAGATCAACCGGATGAAAAAAACAATCGTGTAAATCCTGTCTATCCTGTCAAAATTACCTTCGATCAAGGGTCCTGTATTGTATAGCTTCTGCCACATGTACGGCCTTAATATTGGGACTGTCTTCCAGGTCAGCAATAGTCCTGCCAATTTTCAGTATCCGGGCATGTGCTCTGGCACTTAAACCGAATTTTTCCATGGCCTTTTCCAGTAATGCTCCGGATTCTCCGTCTATTTTGCAAAATTGTTTGATCTGACGGCTATTCATACCGGCGTTTGCATAAATTTCAGTCTCTTTGAATCTCCTGTTCTGTATGTCCCTGGCTTTCAAAACTCGTGCCAAAATTTCAGCCGACGAACCATTATCAGTAGTAGCAGAAAGATCTTTATAGGGGACTGATGGCACTTCCAGATGAAGGTCTATCCGATCCATCAGGGGGCCGGATATTTTCGCGCGATAGCGTCGGATCTGGAGGAAAGAGCAGGTACATTCTCGCTTGGAATCACCAAAAAATCCGCACGGGCACGGATTCATGGCTGCTACCAGCATAAAATTCGCCGGATATGTAACCGTCGAGTTTGCCCGGGAAATGGTCACACGTCCGTCTTCCATAGGCTGTCTCAGGACTTCAAGGACGTTTTTTTTGAACTCCGGTAATTCATCCAGGAAGAGGACACCATTATGAGCCAGGCTCACCTCTCCGGGTTTAGGGTTCTGTCCTCCTCCGATAAGGCCGGCATCAGAAATGGTATGGTGAGGGGACCGGAAGGGACGCATTGTAACAAGTCCCATGCCTTTGGGCATTAATCCCATTACACTATAAACCTTGGACGTTTCAAGCGATTCCTCAAAATGAAGATTTGGAAGCACTGTAGATATCCGCTTTGCCAGCATGGTCTTCCCGGAACCCGGCGGCCCGATCATGATTAAGTTGTGTCCCCCTGCAGCAGAGATCTCTAAGGCTCTTTTTGCGTTCTCCTGGCCGCGAACATCCTTGAAGTCTACTTGAGAATCCGGTACCTGAAAGAGTTTATCGGT
>JAIVXD010000205.1:0-5080 GCA_048636195.1 Anaerolineales bacterium | reverse complement strand
AAAACTGATCAGCCGGTGAAGGATGGAGGTGAAGGAACGGCACCTGAACCTTTCCATCTGTTCTTGATGTCGATTGCGACTTGCGCGGGTATTTATGCACTTGATTTCTGCCAGACTCGAGAGTTTGAAACTAAGGACATGACGTTGACAATGAATTGTGAATTTGATTCGAGTGGGAGAGTTTGCCAAAAGCTCAGTATTGATTTGAGAGTGCCAGCCGGATTTCCCGAGAAATACAAAAAGGCTATTTTGAGAACAATGGATTTGTGTTCTGTCAAAAAACATATTATGAATCCACCCGAATTTGAAATTAAAATCTCTTAAATAGGTGCCATGGTACCAAATCTGGATCAGAAATGGGTATTGGCATAAGAGTACTCCTTGTCGATGATGACGACTCCATAAAGCGGCTTCCTTTAACCCGGTATGAACGCTTGTTCCGGCGTGATCCTAATGAGCAACTCCTACAATATGCTGGTAAACGGGTGCGGTTTGCTGAGGTGGCTGTAGAGCTTGAAGAGCGAAAGCCAGTAAGGATCATAAGGGCGGTCTATGGTATCTTGCCGTTTGATTCTGAGGGTAGGATTGACGCTGGCGAGTATGAAAAAGAAATGAGACTCAGTGCGGAGATGATGCCGCCTATTTTGGCAGATCGACTATCCCCGAAAATTGTAGATGCTAAGCATAAATTTGCCAAGAAGCGTTTTAATGATCAGTTCAGATGGGAACCGACATACCAAATAGAGAAGTCAATAGTAGAAGCCATATTCGTGAAAGGGCGGCGTTAATCGATGAAAACAAGGTGTGTAAGACATGAGTTCTGAAAAGACGAGCAAAGCACTGAACATAATTGAGCTTGGAAAAAGCGGTCTTAAAGTCACCGAACTTGGTTTCGGTGGCATCCCGATTATGCGAGTGAGTATAGATGAGGCTAAGCTTATCATTGAGCATTGCTTTGAATTGGGTATACGGTTTTTTGATACCGCCCATATGTATGGGGACAGCGAGGAAAAGCTGGGCGAGGCCCTGGAGCCTTTTCGGGACCAGGTGGTCATTGCCACCAAAGTATGGGCCAAGGAAGGGAAGGGTGCAGCCGAACAACTGGCCATGAGCTTAGACAGGCTCAGGACAAACCGGATTGACCTGATCCAATGCCACAATATTTCCAGCCAGGAAGATCTTGAAAAGGCCATGGGTCCAGGAGGGGCTTATGAAGTTTTGGCTGAAGCCAAGGCGGAGGGCAGGGTCAGGGCCATCGGATTCTCTTCGCACAACCCGGACATAGCCGTAAAGGGCTGCAACACTGGCAGATTCGCGACCGTCCAATTCCCATTTAACTTCATCGAGTATGATCCTCTGGAAAAGGTTTTCCCCACTGCCCTGGAACAAGGTATGGGTATAATTTGCATGAAGCCTCTGGGTGGTGGGCTTTTAGAGCGAGCGGATCTATGCTTTCGCTTCTTGCAACAGTATCCGGAAGTAATTCCCATACCGGGCATCCAGTCAATAGACGAAATTAGCGAGATTATCAGCTTTTATCGGGATCGAAGGCCCTTGAGTCGGGATGACTGGGAAAAGATCCGAGAAATCCGGAGTGAATTGGGGACTCGGTTTTGCCACCGTTGCGAGTACTGCATGCCGTGCGAGCAGGGCGTCCAGATCCCAGGGGTGTTACTCGTCAAAACTCAAGTACGGCGCTTTGGTTACAAGCAGGTGGTGGCTATGGCCAAAGACAGGGTCGCGACTGTGGAAAACTGTGTCGAGTGCGGTGAATGCGTGGAGAGATGCCCATATGATCTTCCCATTCCTGATATGCTCAAGGAAAACGTGGACATCTATAAAAGGTTCTTATTGGAACATGGCCAGGGTATTTAATCTATGTAGGCAATACCCCAATTGAGCGAAAACGCTCAATTGGTAGCAATCAGCAATCAGCCATTAGCGGTCAACTTACTACTTTTCAACCCAAAGTTCATAAACTGATATAGGAGAGAGATATATCAACTTCTAAAATTCATTAGCTGAGTGGTGAACGCCGATCGCTGACAGCTCCTTAATTGGGCTTTGGCTCAATTAAGGTAATACTTTTAGAGTATAAAGACTTTCTGCAATATGTGGTGGGCTTGTAAAATCACGAGGGACATCAGTTGCCAATGGAAAAAGACTTTAAGAGGAGGTGCATGGTCGTTCTTAGATCTTACACATGCGTCTCTACCTGACAATCACGCATGTCCGGTCAGCCCGATGGGATACCTTGTTGGATACACTTCCCAGCAGCAGGCCTTTGAAGGTTCCCAGCCCTCGGCTTCCTATAACAATTATATCAACGTCATGGTCTTTAGCGTAGCTGATAATCCTTTCAGACGGATCTCCCTCGATCACGGTCGCTTCAATATGCTTGACACCTTTCTTCTTAGCTTCATCCTCGGCCAAGGCGATGATCTTATTTCCCAAGGCCTGCAATTCGACTCTGTCTGTTATGACGTAGTCCCCGAGCCCCTCGGGAATTACCGATAGCTTGAATACATGGAGAAGATGGATGGTGGCATCACTTTGCTTCGCCAAATTTGCTGCAAACTCAGTTGCCTTGTATGCTTGCTCTGATCCGTCTACGGGTACAAGGATTTTTTTTATCATTTTCGCCTTCTCCATGAATTGATAAGAATTACATTTTCATTCAAGTGAATATGGCGTGAGAAGACTCATTTGTCAAGGCTCAACATATAGAAATTCAAGGTGATCTGGCTGTTCTTGTTATGTCATCCTCTGTATCCAATTGAGGCATAAATCGGGCTAATACATTCCGGAACGATAGGGTATATTGACATACCTCACTTGGTGAACTATACCGCTAATCATTAATACTCATCATTTTGGCTTTAAGCTAACCTTATAGAATCTATGATTAAAAAAATATTTTATGGATGGTGGATCGTACTGGCTTGTTTTTTTATTGGCCTCTACGTAGGCGGTGTCGTATTTTATGGGTTTACCGCCTTTTTTGAACCAATCAGAGAGGAGTTTGGTTGGAGCTATACGCAAATATCATTTGCCGCCAGCCTTCGAGGTCTCGAGATGGGATTCATAGCCCCGCTCGTAGGTTTCCTCGTTGATCGCTTTGGTTCGAGAAAGCTGATTCTTTATGGAACAATCACGGTCGGTCTCGGGCTCATCTCCCTCAGTCGTACCCAATCTCTTGCCATGTTCTATGGCTCTTTTTTGCTCGTTGCATTTGGGGCCGGTGGATGTACCGTAGTAGTAACCATGTCCGCAGTGGCTAACTGGTTTCATAAAAAGGTGGGCATAGCTCTGGGCGTGATGGCCTCTGGAGTTGGTGCCAGCGGATTCTTTGTTCCCCTCATCGTTTGGCTTATCGACGTTTATGGTTGGAGAACCACCTTGATCATCCTCGGGTTGGGAATGTGGGTCCTGGGAATACCTTTATCCTTCGTTATCCGCGACAGGCCAGAACAGTATGGCTATCTTCCCGATGGTGAGTCATCGGTTGAGCCTATCCCAAAGCCCGAAATTCAAGGCAGGAGAGTGGAAATTGGCCTTAAGGAGGCGCTTAAGAACAGAACCTTCCTGTACCTGTGCACGACAGAAGCGATACGGATGATCGCCGTTGCAGCAGTGATTATCCATGTCATGCCCTACCTCGGCAGTGTAGGGGTCCCAAGAGCTACTGCCGGGATTGTGGCAGGAGCCATTCCCCTGTTCAGCATTATCGGAAGGTTTGGCTTAGGCTGGTTAGGCGACGTCTTTGACAAGAAGTATGTGATGGTCTGGGCATTGTTCCTTATGGGTTTGGGGATGCTGGCTTTCTGTTATGTGCAAGTGACAGGTGTTGTTTTCCTCTTCCTTCTCCTCTTCGCTCCAGGCTATGGGGGAGCAATGGTCATCAGAGGCGCAATTCTAAGGGAATATTTTGGAAGAGATTCCTTTGGCAAAATGATCGGGATCCTCATGGGCTTCGGATCAATTGGAGGGATTATAGGTCCTACCTTAGCCGGGTGGGCATTTGATACCCTGGGAAGCTACAATATTATCTGGCTTGTCTTTTGCGGAATTATCGGCCTGGCAATATGGTTGATGTTGAGAATTCGTTAGCGGAATTGAATTTTCCTGGGCGGATGAATTTGCTATTAACCTTTTCCTCGAGGATTTACCCTAATTAAGTGGCATCTTCAATTCCTTTAATTTATACCCTCCCGGCACCTTGAACAGGTTCTTGCTTAGGGATTTTTTCTCAATCTTCTTCAGAGTAGTTGTCGTTTTCATTCCCATCATATTACTCACTGTTTTAACGGGAAACCCTTCCTTACCGGACATACCACCCATGTTCATTTGCCTCAACTTCGGGTTTTTCTTAAATATCTTCTCGTTAATCGCCTTAAATTCCTTATACCCTTTTACATCCTTTGATAGCCAATGTTCACTCTTCATGTCCATTACGGTAACATTGTATTTTTTGCACTTGTATCCTGCGATCTCCTTTGTTTCATTTGTGGGCGTTATCTTCATGTCTTTCATCATCTCTTCAGCCATCTGCCCTATCTCAGACATAATGTTGATTTTTGTATAGGTCTTAGCCTTGTGGTCAATTTGATACATTGTCATTGTATCAAACTCCACTATTATGATCATATCTCCCGTCTCAGTACGGGAAGCATAGGAGGTAAGGTAATTTTTTGTAGTCTCGGTCTTGGCTTTGAACTGTTCGATCATTTGATTGCGTACTTGCTCGGGCAAGTCCTTGGGTAAGCCTTCGGGTATACCACCGCTCACCACCACAGACTCCCAGTAAAGATCGGCATTAGTCATGGGTGTGAAAGTTAAGAAAAGCATTAACGCTAAAGGTAAGCACAACATCCATTTTCTGTTTTTCATTATATTTCTCCTTTTATTTTTCTTGAACTTGTAAAAAGCTAAAATTTCCTCTCCCTTGCCCGGGCGTACCAGCCTTACTCCCGCACCCTTCGTATCTCGAAGACAACCGGATTGTAGGCATCAGGGCAGGCGTGGGTGGCCACGTCCTTGTCATCTTTTAGCCAGGGGAAGTCGGCCCCGTAACGCATAG
>JAIVXD010000204.1:0-5096 GCA_048636195.1 Anaerolineales bacterium | reverse complement strand
TCTCGGTCTTAAGTGGGATATTGGCCCATTTTGGCTGGGAGGCGATGTCTGGTGGTCAAAAAATCCCGAGAACTTTGGGATGTGGACCGGGGGCGCTGGTTCCGCCGGTTGGGACTCTGTTGATGAGAAGCTCCTGGATAATACAGGCTTTGGTTGGCTGTTTGTTGTGGGCTTTAAAATGAGCGATATGTTTGCGTTCGAGGGCGGTCTTGGAAGCGCCTATTATGATATGGATAAAGTTGATGATGATGACGATGTAGGCGCCTGGTATGTCCAGGCCAATATCGCCATGGCAAAGGGCGTCTTTATCGTACCTGAAATTGGCCAGATTAATAATGGTGACGATCTGAATGGAAATGATGAAGGCAAAACCACCTACTACGGCCTGAAATGGCAGATTAATTTCTAAGGCTTAACAGCTACTTTGCATTTAACCTGATAAACCCGGAGCTTATGGCTCCGGGTTTTTTTATTGCCTTGTAAACAAATTTTTACCGCAAAGACGGTAACGTCTCAATGAGTTCGGGCTTTCATAACCGGATTAATGCCTTGAGCGAATGACAATGGCTGTATTCCCTTTTGGAGTTTAGGCGTAAGCCTTTTATAAAATCCTTACGGATAAACTCCACCCGAGCTTATTGAAAAGTCACTAAGCTTCAGGCATAAAAAAACTCGTGTCACCATTCTTTTGACTCGGACTTAATGAGAAGTTGCCTAACCAGGAGGTAAGCACATGAAATTAACAGACAAACAAAAGACTTTTCTGGCGTATATTTATCGCTACATCGAGGAATGGGGAAGATCTCCCAGTTTTGACGAGATCTGCGCCGAGTTCAAATTTGGCTCTTATAACACGGTTACCACCTATCTCAAGGTCCTGGAACGGAAAGGTTATATTCGCCTTCCTAAGGAAAAAAACCGTAAGCGAGCCATTGAGGTGATCAGCCCGGTGGAAACCAGGCGATTCGAGTTTCCTCTTCTGGGGAAGGTGGCGGCCGGAAAACCCATTGAGGCGGTGGAAGATATAAACGCCATCGAGGTCCCGCCATCCATGGTAGGGACCGGAGATCACTTCGTGCTCCAGGTAAATGGAGATTCCATGAAGGAAGATGGCATCGTGGAAGGGGATTTTGTGGTGGTAAGAAAGCAGCCCACGGCAGAGAACGGGGAGACGGTGGTAGCCCTGATCAACAACGAAGCAACCATCAAAAAATATTACAAAAAAAAGGATCACGTAGAGCTCCGGCCTGCCCACACAGGAATGGAGTCCATCCGGGTCAAGGAAGGGGACCTCCGGATTGAAGGAAAGGTCGTGGGGGTTATGAGATATTATAAATAAGGCAGCTGCCAGCTATCAGCAATCAGCTGTCAGCTATTGATTGTTAGGAGATAAATAAACTAGGAGGTGGTTAAGGATGAAAGATTTTAAAGAACTGAAAGTATGGGAGAAAGCGCATAAATTAACACTGGCGGTCTACAAGGGCACCCGAAGTTTTCCAAAAGAGGAACTATATGGACTGACAAGTCAGATGAGGCGTTCGTGCTCTTCGATCCCCGCCAACATTGCGGAAGGGTGCGGCAGAAGTGGAGATGCCGAGCTTCGTCGTTTCCTTCATATTGCCATGGGTTCTGCAAGTGAGCTTCAATATCACGTTCTGCTCGCTCGTGATCTCAGTTTACTCGACGAGTTAACCCATGACCGTCTTGCCAATGATGTGTCTGAGATAAAACGCATGCTTGCGTCATTTATCAAGAAGCTGAATACTGATCGCTGACGGCTGATCGCTTGCAAAATAGCGGAGGCGTATTTTGCACCGCCATATCATCCATTTACACATACAGGCTTTTTCCATTGCTGTGGCGCGGGTGTGCGAGCCAAGGCTCAGGGACCGGCCTGTAGTTGTGGCACCGCCTCAGTCAGAAAGGGCCCTTGTCATGTCCGCCTCCTCTGAGGCCCGAAAAGAAGGGGTCTTCAAAGGCATGCCGATCGGGAAGGCCATAAAATTGTGCCCGGATCTAACTGTACTGCCCCCCAATCCAGGGCAGACAGAAAAGGCATGTAAGGCCCTGAGCAGCATGGTAGCAAGATACACGCCTGTCTGGGAGCCTTCCCGGCCAGGGCATATCTATCTGGATCTCACAGGGACAGAACGCCTTTGGGGGAGGGCTAAAGATACGGGGTTTCATCTCAGGCGGGAGATTAAGGGTCACCTGCATCTGCCTGGAACAGTGGGGGTGGCAGGCAACAAAATGGTCTCCAGCATTGCTTCCCGAATTATGCCGGCCCAAGGGGTGTTAGATGTGGATCATGGGAGGGAGGCCCCCTTCATGGCCCCCTTAAAAGTTAATATGGTGCCCGGCATAGGGCGTTTTCGCAAAAAAATCCTTCTGGAGGAGCTGAACATTATCCGGGTACGGGAGTTGGTCCTTCTGGACATGGGCAGGCTAAAGCTTATCTTCGGCCGTCAGGCCTGCCTGATCCATCAAAGGGCCCTTGGCATTGACCCCACCCCGGTTTACCCTATCCCTCAGAAGCCCATGGTGAGCGAGGAGATCACACTTTCACAGGATGAAAATGACGATGAGAAGCTGATGGGGGCCCTTTATAGACTGGTGGAGAAATGCTCTCACCGGCTGCGGAGCAGGGTACTTTTTCCCCGAAAGGCAGGCATTCTTATCAGGTATTCCGACCAGAAGGAGACCAGGCGCCAGCTCAAGCTGCCCCGCCTCAGCTTCTGGGATTTTGATCTCTACGGCCCCCTGGAAGAGCTGTTTTTCAAGGCCTGCGAACGTCGCGTGCGAGTGCGGTTCATCAAGGTCTGGTTCCGGGATTTTTCTTACCCAAATGGCCAGCTATCGCTCTTTCATGACCCATCGCCTGATGCGGAGAAAAAATCCCATGTGGTCCACGCCCTGGATCGCATCAGAGAACGGCATGGGGAAGAAGCGATTCGGTATGGTAGAGCCGCTTGATCTCACCGCAGAGGCGCGGAGTTCGCAGAGAAGAAATTTTTTCATTTGTTCCGAAAACCTTCGGGGCAAATGAAAATACTCTGCCCTGAAAACTTTCAGGAGGAAAACATACCTGTTTAAAACAGAGAATCAGACGGTTAATCATATAAAAATACAGACGCTATTTTAGCCTATCGGTATCTCCCGATAGGCTAAAAAACCTCTGCGTCCTTCGTGTCTCTGCGGTGAAAAACAGCATCATGAACTTCATCCATCTAAACGTCCATTCCCATTATTCCAAGGGCTGGGGGGTCGGCACTATCGAAGAACTCTGCCAGGCCGCCAGGGACCGGGGCATAAAAAAACTGGCCTTGACCGATACCAATGGCCTCTACGGTCTGGTATTTTTTGTCCAGACGGCCAGGGAAATGGGTATTGAACCCATTGTGGGAAGCGAAGTCTTATCCAATGGGCATCGCGGGCTCCTGCTGGTTAAAAACCGGCGGGGATATGCCAACCTCTCCCGGATCATCTCTGCCCGCCACTGCCACCAGGACTTTGACCTGATTCGAACACTCAGAGAAAAGCGCGAAGGGCTTATTGTTGTTTCCGATGATTTTAAACTGCTAAAGGCCCTCAAACACGATAGCATAGAAGACCTTTTTGTAGAGATGTCTCCCGGCTTTCAGATGGCCAACTGTTATGCCTTTTCCCGCAAAACCAACATTCCCCCCGTTGCCACCAATCGGGTATACCTTATCAGGAAAGACCAGTTCCGGCTCCACTTAATCCTCAGGGCCGTATCCCTGAACAGCAAAATATCCCGCTTGACCCGTGATGATACCTGCCGGGAACACAACTTCCTGAACTCATCCCGGGACATGATCGACCAGTTTCCCCATGCACCGGTCGCCATCTCCAATACCCGGAAAATTGCTGAATCCTGCCTTTCGGATTGGGATCTTAACAGGATCATATTCCCCTGCTTTGAGAATATGGATGACAGGGAGGCATTTGACCGCCTTTACCAGGCGACCCTCAAGGGCTGCCGGCAGCGGTATGGGAAGATAACCCGGGCTGTCAAAGAGCGTGTGGAACACGAGATGCGGATTATCCGGGAAAAGAACTTTGCCCACTATTTTCTGGTGGTGGCCGATATCACAAAAAGGGCCCGCCGGTCATGCGGCAGGGGAAGTGCGGCCGCATCTATTGTCGCCTACGCCCTGGGGATTACCCATGTGGACCCCATCAAGCACAACCTCTTCTTTGAGCGGTTTTTAAACCCCGGGCGAATGGACCCGCCGGACATTGATGTGGACTTTGCATGGGACGAGCGGGACCAGGTAATCGATTATGTCTTTGCCAGGTACGGCAACCGCCGGGCGGCCATGGTAGCCAACCACAACACCTTTGCCGCCAGGGCAGCTATCAGAGAAGTGGCAAAGGTCTTCGGGTTGACAGACAGGGAGATCGGGCGGGTGACGGACAAGATCGGTTTTAAGTGGCGTTTGAGGGAGATCTGGAGGGAACTATCCCGTCACCCCAAACTGAGAGGAATCGAATTCGAAAAACCCTGGGGTGAAATCTTGAGTGCCGCTGCCCGGCTTGAGACCCATTTCAATCATCTTTCCACCCACTGCGGCGGTCTGGTGGTGGTGCCCGATGAAATCCGCCGGTACTGTCCGGTGGAGATCTCCGCCAGCGGTCTCCAGGTGCTCCAGTGGGAAAAGGACTCGGTGGAAGATGCAGGGTTGGTAAAAATCGATATCCTGGGAAACCGGAGCCTGGCCGTTATCCGGGATGCCCTGGATCTGGTGGAAAAAAATCATGGACGGCGGATAGATTATGCCAGTCTTAATCCCATTAATGACCCTCAGACAGTGAGAATGTTCTATCAGGGTGATACCTTTGGCGTCTTCTATTTTGAGAGCCCGGCCACAAGACAGGTCCTGACCAAAATAAAATCCCTGTTCACCTTTGAAGAGTATCTGCACATGGACCACTTTCATCTCAATGTGGTGGTCACCTCTATTATCAGACCCGCCTCCAACCGGAGCATACACACCTGGTTATCAAGGCTTAAGGGTGAACCATGGGACCCACTCCACCCATTTTTAAGACCAATGCTTGAGGAAACCTTAGGG
>JAIVXD010000203.1:0-5138 GCA_048636195.1 Anaerolineales bacterium | reverse complement strand
CTGCCGGATGTGGCAGTAATGCCAATGCATGGCGATGAAACTCCACACGGCTTAGATCGCCCTCAGAAATGTTCTGCTTGCGCGCTCGCTTTACATTTCTTTGTGATCCCTGCGCCCTTAATTTTTTTGTTCCGCTCTTTCCCATCCTGTCACTCTCTATAGATATCAGCCATGGATCTGTCAAGAGGAACTGGATTTATTAAATGATTACGAAAACACACGAAACCGGCGATTTCGTGACACAATAATACGAAAAAGAGTCAGACAAACAACCGTATATCATGACAGAACATCCTGAAATCTTAACTGAAATAATCCAAAAGGCAGTGTCCCATGAATTGAAACATTTTGATTTGTCTAATAAAACCATGCCAGCATCTTTTATATTATGCTATATGCTGAGAAGATACGGAGCGAGGTCATTGCGCATGATGATATAAGAACCTAATAGAAACAGAAGATACGATTAAATTGGTATTGCATTACAATAATATATAAAATAAACAGTAAAGCATTACGGTTAAAGGAGGGATTATGTACGATACATCAGATGATCTCTTGCGAGAAATCCTTGCGGGAGAGGATTCTTTTATTGAATTTAAAGAAATCATCTTCAAAGGGAATGAAATAAGGTTCGCCCGCGGTGAGGGAAAGGCCACCTCTGAACTTGGCAAGGACCTTTCGTGTTTCGCCAATGCAGAAGGTGGAATTATTGTATTTGGGGTGCGGGATGATGGTGAGCGCATTGGGCTCCCTCAAGAAAAGACAGCTTATTTGCAAGAGTTTATCCTGAATGTAGCCCAGAACAATATCGAACCCCCTTTGGGTCATCTATTGCTATTTGACCGTGTATTACTGCCTGATTCGACAGGGGCAGAACAACTCTGCCTGAAGGTCGAGGTGCGCAAGGCCATTTACAGCGTGCATGCTCCTAAGGGTCGTCGTCCATACCACAGACTGTCAGACCGCTGTGCTGAAATGACACTTGAACAGCAGGCACGATCTTTTGAGCGGCGGGGGATGATGATATCATTCGAAGAACGACCTGTCTTTCGTGCAAAAGCAGAATTGGTTGAAAGAACACGGATCTCGGATTATTACGAACGAAGATATGGTGGTCCTCTTGATGAGACACGGATACCTTATGAGCATCTTTTACAAAACCTTAAACTTGTAATAGCAGACGAAAGCGGCCAGCTTCATCCCACAGGACTTGGCCTTCTTCTGTTCAGCTCCGCACCATCTCAATATATTCCAGGGGCCTATATTGACCTGGCCTGTTACGAGGGTAAAGTTCCGGATGCAAACCAGCAAATCGATGCAAAGGCATTTCGTGGCACAATAGTTGAGCAGATTGAACAATCTCTGGACTACTTTCGGGTTTCTCCGTATATCCCCACGGCGGCAATAAAAGACGAAATAGGCCGTAAAGATCAGCCTGCCTATTCACTTCGAGCCCTTCAGGAGGCCGTGGTCAATGCGCTTGTTCACCGGGATTATACTATACCTGGACAGGTTCGTATTTTTCTATTTCCGGATCGCATCCAAATCAGCAATCCAGGAGGACTTCACAACACACTGTCAGTTGAAGACCTTTTTGCAGGGTGTCAGCCGGTAAGGCGGAATCAGATGCTTGCCGGTTTCTTGAGGGAGTATATTAGTCCAGTGACAGACCGGGCTTATATGGAGGGGCGTGGTGAAGGATTTCTGACGATGGTGAGACAATGTGAGAAGGTTTCCGGGAAAAAGCCAAAGGTTGAAATAGTTGGAGACTCAGTCCGTGTCACTTTATATGCGGCACCTCCACGAAAAAAGCGTAAAAACTAATTATTTCCATTGTATAACTTTAGGAACTTTGGCTAAATATGACAGAGCATGCCTAAGCATTCGAGACTAATCAACAGGTGTAGTTTGAATAATCGAACAGAAAAGAGAGGAGGAAATCATGGCAGAGGAAGAATTATCAATTAAGAAGATTTCAATGACAAATACGAAACAGGAGATGTTAAAAGCGTACAATAGGCTTTTAAAAGAACTTCAAGAGAAAAAAGAAGTTGAACTGAAACCGGAAAAGAAACTGGAAGAGAAGAAAAAGAAGGAGGTTGTGCAAGTTGCAGATTCTCTCTCTTCTGAAGGGGTTGTAAAAGGGATTGGTAATCTGAAGGTGGAAATAGGCAAAATGTTAACTCAGATTTCGGATAAACTCGATGAAGAGGTGAACAAATTCAAAGGCATACAGGAAGCCATTGAGTTCAAGGAGAAGGAACTTGAAGAAATATACGAGATAGAGAGATCGGCAGCCACATTCGCTGCACTGATTGAATCACAGAACCAGAAGCGGCTGGAGTTCGAATCTGAGATGGCAATTAGAAGCGAAGAATTGAAGAAAGAAATCGAGACGATTCGCGTGGGCTGGTATAAAGAGAAAAAAGACCATGAAACCCGGGTCAAAGAACAAGATACAGAGGAACAAAAAAGGCGCAAGAGGGAGAAGGAAGAGTTCACGTATGCCTTTGACCGGGAACAACAGTTGGCAAAAGAAAGATTTGAAGACGCAAAGGCAAAGCTTGAAAGAGAAATTGAGTTCAAGAAGGAGCTGATGGAAAGAGAATTGGTGGAAAGAGAGAAAGCAGTTGCAGAAAGGGAGCAAGAATTGACCGAGTTACGGAACAGGGTTAACACGTTTCCCAAAGAAATGGAAGCAACTGTCAACAAAGCAGTCAAAGAGATGACAGAAAGGCTTAAAGGGGAAGCAGGAAGCCGGGATGAATTGCTACGAAAGGAATTTGATGGTGAGCGGAACGTTCTGAACACTAAGATTGATTCTGCTGAGAAAACTGTAAAAGAACAGGGTGAGCAGATTGCCAAACTCTCACTGCAGATGGAAAAAGCGTATCAAAAGGTTCAAGATATTGCCGTCAAGGCCATCGAAGGTTCCTCAAACGCTAAATCATTGGCTAACCTTCAACAGCTTTTAAACGATCAAATGAGGAAACAGCCACAAGAGAAGTAAAATTGAAGAAAGGAGCTTTTAGAAAAAATGATGAAGAAACTTGATGATTTATGTGTAAATACGATGCGGATGCTTTCAGTAGATGGTGTGGAAAAGGCAAATTCAGGGCACCCTGGTTTGCCCATGGGTGCTGCCGGCATGGCTTATGTTTTGTGGACCCGCTTTTTACGTCACAATCCCTTGCATCCAAAATGGTATGACAGGGACCGGTTTGTGCTCTCTGCCGGCCATGGTTCCATGCTCCTCTACAGCCTGCTTCATTTGACCGGGTATGATCTGTCTCTGGAGGAACTTATGAATTTTCGCCAGTGGGGAAGCAAGACGCCAGGTCATCCGGAATACGGTCTTACCCCTGGCGTGGAGACCACTACCGGCCCCCTGGGCCAGGGATTTGCCAACGGGGTCGGGATGGCCATTGCAGAACGTTACCTGGCGGCCCACTTCAATCAACCAAAGCATGTGATTGTTGACCACTACACGTACGTAATTGTGGGAGACGGTGATCTAATGGAGGGTATTTCTCACGAGGCGGCCTCTCTGGCTGGACATTTGGGGCTCGGAAAACTGATTTGTCTTTACGACGACAACCACATCTCCATTGAAGGGAGCACAGACATTGCGTTTACTGAAAGCAGGACAGCACGCTTTGAGGCTTATGGCTGGCATGTACAGAAGGTGGATGATGGAAACGACCTGGAAGCAATAGAAACTGCCATTACTGAAGCCCAAAAGGAGACCGGGCGACCTTCATTCATCGCTGTGCGGACCCATATCGGTTATGGCAGTCCCAACAAACAGGACAAAGCCGTGGCGCACGGTGAACCCCTGGGTACAGAGGAGATCCGTTTGACCAAAGAAAATCTGGGGTGGCCCATTGAGCCTCCCTTTTTAATCCCGGATGAGGCATCCACTCACTTTCGCCAGGCGGTTGATAAAGGGGAGGCGATAGAGGCCCGGTGGCAGGAAGATTTTAGTTCCTATAAGGAAGCCAACCCTGACCTGGCCAGAGAATGGGATATATGGATGAATGGGAGTTTGCCGGAGGGCTGGGACAGTGATATTCCGGATTTTCCTGCAGACAAGAAAGGGATGGCCACACGGGTTGCATCAGGAAGTGTGTTGAATGCCGTCGCACCACGTCTTCCCAATCTGCTGGGCGGGTCAGCTGACCTGGCTCCCTCAAACAAAACAGAAATCAAAGGCGAAAAGGATTTTCAGGCGGATATTTATGAAGGGCGGAACCTTCGGTTTGGCGTTCGGGAGCACGCAATGGGATCCATCTTAAACGGTATGGCACTCCACGGCGGCCTGATGCCCTATGGGGGCACTTTTTTTGTTTTTTCTGACTACATGCGACCGGCCATCCGACTGGCAGCGCTAATGGACTTAAAGGTTATCTACGTCTTTACTCACGATAGCATCGGCCTGGGTGAAGATGGACCGACCCATCAGCCCATCGAACATTTGTCGTCTTTGAGGGCGATCCCAAATCTTACGGTAATACGACCGTGTGATGCCAATGAGACATCTGAAGCATGGCGGTACGCCTTAGAATCACAGAACGGACCGATTGCCTTGGCCCTGTCGCGGCAAGGCCTTCCCACACTGGATCGCACCACTTTTGCCCCTGCATCAGAACTGTCCAGGGGGGCGTATATCCTTCATGATACCAAGGATGGGAAACCGGATGTCATTCTGATAGCCACCGGTTCCGAGGTCCCCATTGCCCTGGAGGCATATGAAAAGCTTGAGGAAAAAGGCGTAAAGGCACGCGTTGTAAGTATGCCGTCATGGGAGTTGTTCGATAAACAGCCTGAAGATTATCAATGTCAGGTCCTGCCTTCCGAGATAAAGTCCCGGATAGCCATTGAAGCCGGGATCACACAGGGCTGGCACCGTTATGTGGGCAGCACAGGGGAGGTGATCGGTCTTGACAGTTTCGGAGCTTCTGCTCCGTATAAAATTCTTTATGAAAAATTCGGTATTACTGTAGATCGGGTGGTGGGAAAGGCACTGGCGCTACTCAGCACCAAAGACGAATGAAGGGCAAAATTATAGTCAACTATCACCCCTAAAAGGGGTGGCTTGAATGGTGACCCTAAAAGGGTCCAAATATGTAAATAAA
>JAIVXD010000202.1:0-5139 GCA_048636195.1 Anaerolineales bacterium | reverse complement strand
TTGATGCAGTCTTTGTCGCTATCGGCGCATACCAGGAGGCCGATCTTGAAATCAAAGGCATGGACAAAAGAGGGGTGGTCAATGCCCTGGAGTTCTTAAGAGAAGTGAATCTTGGGAAATACCCAGGCACGGTGAAGAAGGTCGCAGTGATCGGTGGGGGAAACAGCGCCATTGATTGCGCACGTGTATCACTGCGCCTTGGGGCAGATGTCACCCTCGTGTACAGAAGAAGCCAATCGGAGATGCCGGCTCACACGGAAGAGGTCGAGATGGCCCGTGAAGAAGGGGTTGAATTTCTTTTCCTGGCAGGTCCAGGGGAGATATACGGTCAGGAGGATGTCTCAGGGATCAGGCTTGTAAAAATGAGCCTGGGCACAGAGGATAACTCTGGCCGGAGACGTCCGGAACCCACGGGTGAGACCTTTGATCTGGATTGTCAGACAGTGATCCTGGCCATTGGGGAATCCTTAAAGGTCGAGGACCTGCCGTCTTCTCTGATCTGTGACGGAAATCTGGTAAAGGCTGATGTTTTCGGAAGGACCAACAAGGCCGGGTTTTTTGCGGGTGGAGACATAATTGATATCCCCCGTACAGTGACCCATGCCATTGGATCGGGTAAGAGAGCCGCGGCAGCCATTGATGGATTCCTTAAAGGGATGGAGAGAGATAAGGATGGCCTGAACCAGACTTCAGAGTTGGCAGACTATAATAGCCTGAACTCATTCTATTTCGATCATCGATCGAGGACAAAAGCCCATATTGTTACGGCGGACAAGAGAATAAGCAGCTTTAAGGAGGTTGTCTCTTCACCTTCCGAGGAAGAAGCGGTATATGAGGCTGGGCGGTGTTTCAATTGCGGCTCATGCACCGAGTGTGGCAATTGCTATATCTTTTGTCCGGACTTTTCCATCAAGAAAGATCCGGACGGCTACGGTTACATTGTGGACCTGGATTATTGTAAGGGCTGTGGAATCTGTGTTCAGGAATGCCCCCGTGGGGCCATGAAAATGGAGTTTATGGAGTAAAGGAATGAGAAAAGTCCTGACTGGAAACCAGGCTGTTGCCTACGGCGCCATGCTTTCAGGTGTTGAGGTTGTGGCTGCCTATCCCATAACTCCCCAGACGACCATTATAGAGACTCTGGCTGATATGCAGGCCGAAGACCTTGGGGATTTCGATTTTATACGTGTGGAGTCGGAACACTCTGCCATGGCTGCCTGTATCGGTGCCTCAATGGGAGGGGTAAGAACATTTACTGCCACTTCCGGTCAGGGATTATTTCTAATGCATGAGATGCTTCACTATGCCGCGGGTGCCCGGACCCCTGTGGTGCTGGCCAACGTTAATAGGGCCCCTGCTGCCCCCTGGAATATCTGGAGTGATCAGACAGACTCCCTTTCCCAGCGTGAAACCGGTTGGATACAGCTCTACTGCGAGGGAAACCAGGAGGTCCTGGACACAACCATCATGGCCTTTAAGATTGCAGAAAAATTGAAGCTCCCGGCAATGGTCATCCTGGATGCATTTTTCCTTTCACACACATCCGAGCCGATCGAGATACCTGATAAAGAGGCTGTAAAGGACTTTCTCCCCACCTATGACCCAAAAGATATATGGTTAGATCCGGATAATCCCCATACCTTTGGCGCCATTGCCATGAGCGATGCCTACATGGAATTGAGATGGCAGATCCAGAGGGATATGGAGATAGCAAAAAGCGTTATTGCAGAGGTTCACGAGGATTTTGCGCATCACTTTGGGCGGATGTACCACCAGGTGGAGGGATATCTTGCAGAAGACGCAGAGGTTTTGGTTGTCTGCACAGGAACCGCTGCCTCAACGGCCAGGGTGGCCGTTGAGGCACTCCGAGCTGAAGGGGAAAGGGCAGGGCTGGTAAAGATTAAAACCTTTCGACCATTCCCGGGTGAGGAGATCATGGGGGCACTGAAGGGAAAGAAAAAGGTGGCGGTGATTGACAGAAACTTCTCCCCTGGTGCCCAGGGAATATGGGCCCAGGAATTAAGAAGTGTCCTCTGCGAGCTTTCTGACCGGGAAAGGCCAATGGTCTATGGGTACATAGCCGGTATTGGCGGGTGTGACATAAGCGTAAAGACCATTAAAGAAATCTACTACAAGACCCTTGAAAGCCATAGACCGGACGATATTGATATGTGGATAGGAGTCAGACATGTATAGTCTCAATCAGAGATTCGACAATATGGAGATTCCCGAAGATGAGCATATGACTGCCGGTCATGTGGCATGCGCTGGTTGCGGAGCATCCCTATCCATGCGTCTGGCCCTAAAGGGCCTTGGGAAACCGACAGCTCTTGTAGTGCCAGCTTGCTGTTTTGGCATTATTCCCGGTGCCTGGCCTCAAACGGCCATGGAGGTTCCTTTTTTCAATACCGCATTTATGACTACCGGGGCGGTCATCTCAGGACTCAAGGCTGCTTACAGAAGGAGGGGTATGGAGGATGTCTGTGTTGTGGGCTGGGCTGGCGATGGGGGGACCTATGATATTGGTATCCAGGCCCTTTCCGGTGCCGCAGAGAGAAATGAGGATGTTATCTATGTGTGTTATGACAACGAGGCCTATATGAACACAGGTGTTCAGCGCTCAGGAGGTACACCACTGGGAGCCTGGACCTCGACCACACCGGTTAAGGCTCCCAAATCAGAGCCAAAAAAGGATATGGATGAAATAATGATTGCTCATAGAATCCCTTATATTGCCACTGCCACGGCTGCTTACCCCCATGATTTGATTGCCAAGTTCAAAAAGGCACGATCTATGAAAGGCATGCGGTATATTCATATCCTTTCCGCCTGTCCGCCAGGGTGGAAGACCCCGGAAAATATGTCTATCGAAATCATGAGACTGGCAGTGCTATCCAATATATTTCCCCTCTATGAGGTGGAAAACAGTGAAATTTTCAGGCAGACCGTTATTCCGGATGAGGTTGAACCGGTTAATAATTATTTGCGTTCCCAGGGAAGATTCAAACACTTGACACAGGAAGATATCCAGGCATATCAGAGGGAGGTAACGACAAGGTTTGAGCGGTTAAAAGTACGGTTTGATAAAATTGCCACTTGAGACTTAGGGAAACGTCAAAGTCAGACGGAATCCGGTCTATAAAATCCCCCTCAATCCCCCTTTAATAAAGGGGGACTTAAGATTTCCCCCCTTTGAAAAGGGGGGTTAGGGGGGATTTTGAAATCAAAGACATTTCATATTAAAATCATTATGTTAAATGCAATTTTGACTTTGCTCTGACTTGAGACTCAGGGGTTTTGACATAATGGAGCGAGTATGTTAATGTCTAAAAAAATAAAGAACTGAAAACCAAAACAAGGGCAAGGAAGATATGAAAAAACTTCGATTTATTCTGTTTATCACTTTAGGATTGTGCCTGATGGGACAATTGAGTTGGGCCGACAGGGCCTATGTGACCGATTCTTTCAAAATTACGCTGCGGACTGGCCCCAGTAGCGAGAACAAAGTCATTGCAATGCCCATTTCGGGAGAGGCAGTTGAGGTCATGGATTCTCGGGACAACTGGGCCCATGTTCGCCTCTTAGACCGTGGTCAGGGCACTGTGGAGGGGTGGGTCCTGAGTCGCTATCTAATTGATCGTCTGCCCTGGGAATTACAGACCACCAATCTTAAGGCCGAAAATGATCGTATTAAAGATAAATTGACCAGTATCCAGAGTGAACAGGGGGACGCAACCCAGCGAGAACAGAGACTCACCGGGGAATTCAAAAAGACCTCCGAGGCCCTTAAAAACCTGCAAAGCAAGTATGAATCACTAAAGCAGGGCGCCAGCGAGTATTTAAACCTAAAAGAAGAGTCTGATGCAACAAGGACAAAACTGGAGACCATCCAAAAAACCGCTAAGACCTTGACCACTGAAAATGAGCGCTTGAAGTCTTCCCAAAGGAACAGGTGGTTTGCTACAGGTGCCGCGGTTTTACTCATTGGCCTGTTTATCGGCCTGGTACTGGGAAAACGGGAGAAAAAGCGCAAGTCACTGTACTATTAGTACTTTAGTCCACTTTAGGCGCTTTTCCGGGTTAAGCTTCAGTGCAATATTCAATCTTGATGGATTCGTAAAAGTCAAAATTTATAGGATTCTCCAATTCAATATTCTCATAACAAGCTTAAATAATTCGTAATTCCTGAATTCCTATCCCGCGTTTCGCGGGACTAAATCCATGTAAAAAGGACTTTTTACATGGGCATCAATCTTTAGCCCGGCGAGATAAGCTAATTTGGACTGCCTGTCGTCGAAAGTAAGAAACCCATCAGCTTTAATTGATAAAGCTGAGGCGACATGCAAAATATCCAATGTCCTTGAACCTGTTTTTGCGGTGTGGTTTTTTGATAAATCAACGGCATATTTGAATACGTCAGTCCAGTCTATTTGCGGGCGATAAAAAATCCCTTTGCTTTCATGTTCAGCGAATCTTGCCATGACAAGATGGGTTTGATCTGTGGTAATTTCGGTCCTAAATTCTTTCAGCTTGATAGCATTGTTAAACTCTAATTCATGAAAAGTAGTTATAGGAATAGCTTCATTGTTCTCTTTAAGCCAATTTGAGGCATTAAGGGAATGTTTTTCTTTGACATAGAGTTTTACGATCACACTGGTATCGACGTAGATCACTTAAAATCTATCCTCCCTGCCTTCAATAACTATTTCGCTTACCGGTTTGCCCTTTAGTTCAACAGCTTCATTATAGAAATCAGGCCACTCAATTTTATTTTTCGGGCCTAACGATATTATCCTGGCTACCGGTTTACCTCTTTTTGTAATGGTTATTTCTTCACCATTATCAATGTTTCTAAGAACCGAGGCAAAGTTTTTCTGGATTTCTCCAACTGTTGCAGTCTTCATGTTTCTCCCTTTTTCTTATGTTTACGTATATTATATGCGTAAAAAACAATATGTCAATATTAATCTCGAAAATTAGTAACTTAACGAGATCTCTATAACATTATTTGCCTGTCCTCTTTTTTCACCAATGCTCAAAAGCGTTGTGTTTTTCTTGACGAAATAGCTAATTTCAGTTAATTTCCACTAAGCATCTAAGATGATAGATTTTTAACCTTTTTTGGAGAACAGCATGCCT
>JAIVXD010000201.1:0-5164 GCA_048636195.1 Anaerolineales bacterium | reverse complement strand
AAATCAATTCTGAAGTAATGAGCTACTTGGAAGAAACAAAAAAACCGTACCTTGATTATCAATCAATGGATAGTTATATTGATGCTTTTTCAGACTTTTATGATAAATTATTAGCTGATGAATCAAAGTATACCTTGCTATTAACCTTACGCCAAGAATCACCCTTAAAACTATAAATGGGGATTCTTGCTTCATATTGCACAAAGAAATATCTATGTCTCTCACCCTTTCTGCTGAAAGCAATAAATGATTTGCCATTTAATACATTTATTGGAAATTTGATAAGGAAAGGGCCGTAATGATTGCCATGCACAAAATAATTTAGGCCGGTCCACACACCTGGAACTCTACATATACCATGCGTGGGAAGTTTTAATGACCAATTGCTTCGGAGAATTAATGAGTTTTTCTTTAGAATTTCTATTAATTCCTTTCTGTGACAAGCATGATATAGATGTCTGCCCAGCTCCTTGGACATTTTTTTTGTCCACCTAAAATATCCCCTGAAATCTTCAACATCAAATCTTCTTTTATAGTCTGGATCTGTCATCGAATTAGTTGTTTTTGGTAAGCCAACGCTGGAGCTGAGACGCGGGAAACGCGTCAGCGTTTTCTCGTCGCTTCTCCAGCTACTTGTTATATGGTTATACGATGAACCGCTAATATTTAGAGCGGAATTAATCGTCAATAATATCAATGGTCGAATGGATCAAAATCCATATCAGCTGTCCCTGGTGGATTGAAATTTGGGTCGCGATAGAATTTATCGCATCCTCTGTTGTTACATTGCCATCCTTCTTCAGACTCCGTTAGAGGAGACTCTATTCCTTGGAGAAGACAGGTGGTGCAGACGGGTTCGTAAGTCAAATCATGCCTGTGGATGCCTGTTCTCTTATCAAATTTGTAATTAGAACGAAGTGCTCTAATATCATGAATATCGATTTCTTCAGATGGTGGCTTTTCTTTGATATCATCTATAATCTTGCCAGTTCTGTCGTGATTAGAAGTTGGAGAAACTGCCGGTAGGGATTTTAGCAATTTATGGGGATCGAATTCTGGGGCTTTTAGGTCAGCAGCTCCAGCCAAAAGTTCGACTAAATCTTTGAAGTGTTTAGGATTTGAAAGGATATATGCTTGGAGGCTTGCCAAAGGCTGCGGAAGATCACTGTGAGACAGTCCCGCGACATATCGGAATAACTCGTTTATCGGCCATCCAAGCACCCCCAGCCTCGAAATTTATCCAAGGTCTGAGGATTGAATTGTTGCTGCAAAGAACCAGAACGATGGTTGACTCTTTTAAGGCACTCTCAATTTTATCGAGCCATTTGTCCCCACCAACGATTGCACTTCGGTCAGAGGATACAAAAAACCTAAGGCCACCCAGAAGAATACTGCCTATAGTCTCTTTTGTAGGGAACCGCATTAAGGAGCTATGAAGGGGTAATAGATTTTCGGATTGTATTGACAAACGAGCTGGTATATCGAATTAAATGGTCTCTTTTTTGGAGGCCATTTTTTTTGGAAGGGGGGTGAGTTTAAGCAGAACTCACCCCCCCAATCATAATAGGGACCGTATGTCCCAAAAGGATTGATCAATGATAATACCAGTTACAGTGAATCTCAAGGAAATAGAGGAAAAGGGACGTAATTACCGATGGATTAGACCCGAGGTCTGTCTGCGGTGCAGGGGAAGTCACCTCTGGGGTCATGGTTTTGTTGAATCTTGGTTTGATGGATATGTTCATGCTTTGCTTTTAAGGAGATATATATGTCCTTTATGTGGATGTGTCATTAAGCTTAAGCCTCAGGGATATTTTAAACGTTTCCAGGCAACGATAGAGAGGATCCGTTTTCATATTGCCAGTCGTTTGAAAACCGGCAAATGGCCTCAGGGCTGTAGTTGTTCGCGATGCCGGCACTGGTTAAGCGCCCTTAAAAGGCAAACCATGGCACATCTGGGTATTGAGTGGCTAAGACATTTGCCCCAGGCCTTTGACAGGCTTACTGAGATGGGCAAAGTCCCTGTATCCCGCTCTATTTAATCTGCACTGAAATCCGTTTTTAATGAACCTACCGAAGCGTTCTCTTATGCGATGGGAATAAATCGTGTAAAGGGATAAAAACTCAAAAAAGGAGGTTCTTTATGACGGAAAATGAAAAGCAGAGGGTTGCGATCTTTCGTTTCAGCGTGATTCATGAGTTTGTGGGTGGAGCGGTATTAAGCCGTACAGAGAGAAGGCAGCTTCTAAAGGACAAGTGTGCCCGGAAGTGGGATATTCCATCTTCGGACAGGACCCGCATCAGCCGCAGCGCCATTCTTCGATGGATAAGGATTTACAACGAGAGCGGAGGTCGTCTGGAATCGCTGTATCCGAAGGATCGATCCGATAATGGAAAAAGCCGGGCAATAGACGAAGAGACCGGTCTGAACCTGATCCACCTTCGCCGGGAGATGTCTGATGCGACCGTGCCGGTTCTGATTCGCATCATGAATGAAAGAGACCTGTCAGCACCCGGCAAGGACCTGAAGTCAACCACGGTCTATCGTTTTTTGCATGCTCAAAACCTGATGAAGCCCCCAGAGGGCCAGAATCAGGACCGGCGCAAGTTTGAAGCAGAACTGCCCAACGATATCTGGCAGTCGGACGTGATGCACGGTCCTATGGTCACTGTGGGAGAGAGGAAAAGAAAAAGCTACCTGATTGCTTTTATCGATGATCACTCCAGGCTCATCCCCTACGCCCGATTCTATCTTTCCGAGAAACTTACCTCCTTTTTGGATGCCTTTGAAAAAGCCCTTTTGAAAAGAGGGCTGCCCAGAAAACTCTATGTGGACAACGGGGCGGCGTATAGGTCAAAGCATCTGGAGCACATCACAGCATCCCTGGGCATAGCCTTGATCCATGCAAGACCATACAAACCCCAAGGAAAAGGGAAGATTGAACGATTTTTCAGGACCGTTCGAATGCAGTTTTTAACCGAAGTGGATCGGATGAATCTTGATGAACTAAATGGGGCCTTTGACCTGTGGATCAGACAGGTCTATCACCAGAGGGTCCACTCGGGGACAGGCAAAAAGCCTCTGGATCGGTTCACCTCTCGAATGGAGTGTCTTCGGGCCTCTCCCGAGGATTTAAAAGATCACTTTCGCATGATTGCCAGGAGAAGGGTGGGCAAGGACAGAACCATCACCCTGGATGGAAACCTGTTCGAAGCGCCAGTCAAACTCATCGGCCAGCGCGTGGATCTGCTCTACCATAAGGACAGTCCGAAGAAGGTCGAGGTACACTGGCAACAGAAAAGCTACGGGTATCTTACAGTGGTGGATCTGAACGTCAACTGCCGGGTCAAGCGAGACAAAAATAACCAGGCGCAAATCAGCTCTGAGAGTCATACACCTACAGGCGGAAAGATCTGGTGATCAGGAAAGGAGCCACAACTATGAACAATAATTACCGTACATTCTTTGAACTGGAGAGGGAGCCTTTCTCTTCTGATATTGATCTTGACAACATCCTTCTTACCCCTTCCTTAAAAGGGGTTGAAGAACGCATCCACTATGCAGTGGGTTTGGGGGCCATTGCCCTTGTCACCGGCGAGATCGGCAGTGGGAAATCCACAGCCCTTCGATATGTGACAGGGATGCTTCATCCCTCACAGTATCGTACGCTGTATATCACCGCATCAACCGGGTCCATACTGGAACTTTACCGGCAGTTACTTGATGTCCTGGGCATGGAGATGGGTGGCGTTTCTCGGGCCATTATGCTCCGGCGCATTCGCCAAGAAATACTCGAACTGGTGCAAGGGAAAAAACTGAAAATGATCCTGGTCATTGATGAGGCATCCCTACTGCGCCTCGAGGTGTTTGCAGAACTGCACACCCTGACCCAGTTTGAAAAAGACTCCAAACCCATCCTTCCCATTGTCCTGGCAGGGCAATCCAACCTGATTGATAATCTTATGTATCGATCCTCCCTTCCTCTGGCATCCCGTATCGTGGGACGTAGCCACCTCGAAGGCGTAACCCGTGAGCAAATGGAACAATACCTCAATCACCACCTCGCCATCGCAGGGGTTAAAAACAACATCTTCGATGAAACTGCTGTTACCGCTATCCAGCAGGGTTCCGGAGGCCTGTTCAGAAAAGCCAACCATCTTGCCCGCGGCGCCATCATCGTCGCCGCAAAAAATAAATCCATGACTATCAACGCCGACCATGTCCGCATGGCCGCCACAGAAGTCTTTTAACTTATCGAAATAAGGAGAAGGTATATGAATAGCTATGAAGAGGATTTGCAATACGAAAGAAAAATGGATCGGATCTCCGAAGAGATCGAAGAGATAATGCTCGATGCAATGATTGCGGCTCTACAGAAAATAAGGGAACGGAACTTTCACTTCTCAAAATTGGCAAATCGGCCTCAGTCCGATCCTTTCCCTTTCTAAACTCATTCCGGAGTCGCTCATTTAGAACGACTCCAATCCATTTTTAAAGGATGTAAACACTTATGAACAATACTAATCCATTTATTATGGAAAATTATAAATTATAAACCGCTCATAATAATCAGACAGTATTGCTCTATTCAATTAGGAAGTCTACACCGTGTCCAATCGGATTGAACAGCTCTTATGGTTTTTAGCCAACCCTATGCCGGCTCACGACATGGACAGTAAAGAAGCGATGACCCAATGGGTGGGACGGTTTACCAATCAGCCCTATTGGTTTATTCCAACCCCATTTCTGGTTCCCCGTCCCAGCCAACTGTTATTTGAAAATTTTCTGGTGATCAAACGGAACACCGTTTTTCATAACGTAATATGCCGCTCGTGACAGCTTGCTTGCCAAGGCACTATGAGCAACCATGAAATGCTTTTTCGCTGCTTTTCGATTGTACCAGGCTCTTGCACTTTCGTCATAACGCCGAGCCAACTCCGCAGCCTCGGAAAAGGCCCAGGCCAAATATCTGTTACCGTTCTTCTTGTTTCCTTTTCCTTTTTTTTTGCCATTGCTGGTCCAGCCAGTAGGGACTTTACGGCAATAGGAGACATAGTCCCCTACTGTTGGAAAACGGCTTATAGTTCCAGTTTCCAGCATGATGGTTAATGATAAGATATTACCGACACTGCAGATAGTTTGTAGATGTTCAAATGATTTTTT
>JAIVXD010000200.1:0-5227 GCA_048636195.1 Anaerolineales bacterium | reverse complement strand
TGCGTGCAGCCGCCTCATCAACCAGGGAAACCAGGTCTTTCGTCTGTTGGTATTCGTAGGGAGGCGCATCCTGTACTGTCTTTTCACTTGCATAAGAGAGTTGATCGGGCACAGGGAAAGAAAATGAAATGGCCAATAAGGCGACCGCCAACAAAAGTGATAATGTACCTAAAAACCATTTTGTCTTTTTCATTCTTACTCATTTCTCCTTTCATCATCGACTATGGTGTTTGTACGACAACGGTTATCGTACATTCTGTTGCATTGCAGCGCAACATCTCAATTACTCTTTGATCTGACCAGTTTTGGTCTCTGCCGGCAACTGGTCCGGGGGTGCATCCGTGTCCGCCAATCGGACAGCGTATTATGTGTGTGATGTGACGTGATGTGATGTGATAAGAAGCCCCTTTTTTGAGGGCAAACTATAGGTGATTCGGCCTTGTGTGTCAAGCAAAATCCGACTACAGGATGTTGTGGGTGCAACTGTCGGGCGTGAAATGGGGGTGTGGGCCCAGGAAGGGTGTGGAAGTGGAGACAGTGCCAGGCGGCTTGATCTTGCCGGGAGAGGGGAAAATCGAGGAAATCCGGGTAGAGCTATCCCTTGGACCCATCTGTTCTTTTAAAAATCAGGCTGTGTAGGCCCGCCAGAGGCGGGTAAACCTCTGGATATTGGGGGTCCATCACGCTGAAGACGTGACCTCCGGCATGTAGCCAGTTATCAGACCCGCCAGAAAGACGGCGGGCAGGCACGGGGACCTGGGAATCAGTGTTTCATACGTCGGGTATGCCGTGGAGACGGGCGAGGCCATTGCACGGGACAATAATTATCACTTGGTTGATTGATTTACTCGGAAATTTTCAACGCACTGAGATTGCTTTCTTTTTTGAATCCAAAATCCGCAATCCAAAATCCAAAATAGTGCCTGAACGGGGTTTTCGTTCAGACACTAATTATATATAATCAGCTTTACAATATTTTAAATACCTGATAAAATAATTTTATGGTAAAGGGGAAAGGCAAAAAGAAAAAATCATTTCAAAAGGTTGTAAGTGAACTGTTTCCCATTGAAGAAAAGCGTGGAGGAGGTTTGATCAAAATTGAGGCGTGGGAAGATATAGACGGAAAAATAGTAAAATATAGCATAGTGTATATCAACCATCTCATTTATGCGGATGATAATGGTAGGGTTCTTGGCTACGACAATACACATAACTATCATCACAAACACTATTTGGGCCAAATTACGCCGGTTGAAAATTTTATCAGCTATCAAGATTTGGTTGAACGATTTGAAAAGGAAATAAAGGAGTTTATAAAATGACTATTGAAATTAAAAAAGGGAGCATATCAGATTTTTTTGCTTCAGCAAAAGAAACGGCAAAAGAAATTGATGAGGGGAAAAAAGTAACCAGGAAAAAAACGATATGGGTTGACTCAAAGGACCTAATGAATTTGCTCAAGCCTGAAAGGACCAAGTTGGTCAAATATATACGTGGAAAGAAAAGAATCGTTTTTACAGATCTCGTAAATGAAATGAATCGTACATCTGTGAGTCTTAACAGGGATCTAAATCTTTTATTAAAATATCAATTGATTAGAATACATAAGGAACCTAATCCTGGACATGGTGTTCACAAAATTATTGAACCAATGTTTCGTAATCAAAAAATACAGTTTAAAGCTGAAATTTGATAGTTGGTGTCTGAACGAAAATAGCGGATAGGCGGTTTTCGTTCAGGCACTACTTGTTTACTCCTTTTTGCGAAGCGAATAGATTCTCATGGGTTTTCCTATGCCCTTTAGTGTGGCCACCCCATAATCATACATCGGCCATAACCCCTCAATTAATCGTCTGGTTTCCTCTCCGACCAGGATATTGCCTCCTGTGGCATAATCGGCCAGGCGTGCAGCCAGATTTGTCACGGGTCCACTGGCCGTATAGGTCATCCGTGTCCCTGCAGAGCCTCTGAATCGGGTCATTCCCACCAGGGCAGTGCCGGAGTTAATTCCCATATTGACCTTGATAGGATTGATATGGGAAGTCAGCTCTTTGTTAAACTCGCGGTTTCTGTCGTAGATATCAAAGGCGGCCTTGACCGAATTAACGGCGTTGGTTTTCATATCGCCCTCTTTAAAAATGACCATCAGGCCATCACCGGCTGTTTCGTTGATATCGCCATGCGAACGATGGATGGGATCGACAAACCTGGAAAACATCCTTTCAACGATCTCGTTGACTTGGGTCTCCGGCAGGGTGGCGCTGAGATGGGTGTAGCCCTCCAGGTCAAGAAACAGAACGCTCACTTCTTTTTTTTCTTTCTCTTCACTCAGGAGCTCCGGGTTCTTTTCGACGATATCTAATACTGTCCTGGGCACAAAATTTGAAAGATTCGTCAGCCTCTTGTTGATCCTTAATTTTTCTTCGCTCATCTCCCAGTACTTCTTTGCCCTCAAAATTGCGTTTCGCGCGATTTTGGAAAAATCTTCGAGCAAGAAAAAATCTTTGGGGGTAAACCGCGTTCCGGGTCTTCCAACCACACTCAGCACCACCAGGATTTCATCACCAACAAACGCAGGCACTGCTGCCTCCGGTCCGATTTCAACCAGGGAACCGTCCTTCCGCTCAATGGGATCGCCTTGAGGAACTACCACCGCCTTTCTCTTTTCCAGGGCCTTTTGAATGACCGGACGGCTACTTTTGCAGGAAATGCAGTTGACTGGTCTGTCATAAAGGATACATTGAAGGGGGCGTGTATACTTTTTGGCGTCGGGGTCAAGCAGCAGGATCCGAGCCTCCATGGCGGAGGAAATCGTCTCCCGAAGCTCATCCCTTATCTTTTCGAGAATGTCGTTGATCTCCATCAACGGAGCAATTTTCTCCGCCAGACGACGCTGTGCCTTAAATCTCTCCTCGTAATATTTTTCCATATCCTTTTATTCGGATTTTTTTGTAAGCCTCACCCAGAGGCCTCCGACCTCCGCCACTTCAGGCAATTAAAGATCCCGCATGAAGGCCACCAGATCCTTTTTTTCTTGCTCTGTTAGTTTGAGTTCTTGAATCAAGTTAAAGAATTCCACTGTATCTTCCAGGGTCAACAGCCGGCCGTCGTGGAGGTAAGGTGGCGAATCCTTGATGCCTCGCAGGGGAAAGGTCTTAATAGGCCCATCTGCCGAGGCCATCCGTCCATTGATCATACGGGGGTTGTAAAAACGTTCTGTCTTCAGATTGTGCATGAGATTATCCGTATAATAAGGAGCAGGGTGGCATACAGCACATTTAGCTTTGTTGAAGAAAAGCTCTTGTCCCCTCAGTCCTGACTCGGAAGCCTTTTTCTCGTCCAACTTACCATAAATGTTCAGCTTTGGGGCTGGTGGAAAGTCAAGGATTGACTGGAATTCGGCCATGAAATGGGCCTGGCTCCCGCGTTCCAGGATGTTAGCACCCTTTTTTGTGGCAATCACCGGATCGCCGTCAAAATAGGCGGCCCGCTGCTCAAATTCTGTAAAGTCCTCTATGGTCTTCAAGGCGCGTTGAGAGCCGAACAAACGCTGGATATTTACCCCACGAAGCGTTGGAATGTCCAACCGGTGCCTGAACTCTTGAGGGCGGATATCTCCTACGAGATGAGTAGCGGCATTGGTATGCCCATTGACATGGCAGTCGAAGCATGTAACACCCCTGCTGGGAAGCTCGGAACGACGGTCATTGGTCTGGTTAAACTGCTGCTGGGGAAAAGGTGTAACAAGCAACCTGAGACCTTCGATCTGCTTGGGATTCAGGATTCCATTGAACAGTTCAAAGTAATTCATAATGGTGATGACTTTCCCTTGAGACACATCGCCAAGATCAGGCCTGGTCGTCAAATAGATGGGCGGTGGAAACTCAGGCAATAGATTATCCGGCAGGTCGAGATCCAGATCGAACCGGGTGAGGTCCCGTCTTTCCTGTTTTTCGATCTCCTCGATATGGAACTTGGGGAAGACCATGCCACCTTCCGGATGATTCGGATGTGGGAGAGGGAAGAACCCTTTGGGCCAAAGGTCCTTTTCTCGAATCTCTTCAGGCGTCATCCCGGCCAGTTCCTGCCAGGTCATGCCCTCTGGCAGTTTGGCCCGGACTCCTTCCTGGACGGCCTTTAATCCTCCAGACATCATCACATCTTTGGCAGGCCTATCGCTTAAGTCATATCGTTCATTCAGTAAATCCATCTGGCGTTGCATCACTTCGGCTTTGGCAGCCTTCATGCGGGCCATGGTCTTTGCAAAGGGTTCTTTAATAACCACGGGGCTGTAACTGCTCTTTACCATGTCTTGGGCAAAAGCCACTCCCAATACCAGGAGCAAGAAGAAAAACGCTCCCAGGGTCACCCATCGATACTTGATTGCTTTTTTTCTCATTTTGCCACTCCTTTCTCTTGTGATTGATTGAGCATCACCCAATTAGGGTATCATCTCCCCCCTAACGAAGTGGTACTTAATCTATCACAAACCCGTTCACTACGTATACTCATTTTTCTGTCGCCCTGGCTCTTTCTTCCTGGTACATCCCGGCCAAACGCTCCACCTCTTTGACCTCCAGGTTCAAAACCTTCATGACTCTCTGGGTACATCGTCAAGCGAAATGCCCAAAGCGTCGGCCACGCCCTTTCCATAAGCCGGATCGGCTTTCATGCAGTTGCCGATATGGCGGATCTTAATCTCCTCGGGAGCATCGCCCATGGCACGGGCGGTATTGGCAAAGAGCACTTCTTGCTGTTCAGGGCTCATCAGTCGGAAAAGTAAGCCGGGCTGGGTGTAGTAATCGTCGTCCTCACGATGGTTCCAATGATCGGCAGCCCCGTCCAGACTGAGAGGTGGTTCTGAAAACTCTGGCTGCTGTTCCCACTCACCGTAGCTGTTAGGCTCATAGCCGAGAGTGCTGCCATGGTTGCCGTCGACTCGCATGGCGCCATCGCGGTGGTAACTGTGGAAGGGGCAGCGCGATGCGTTGACCGGAATCAGGTGGTGGTTCACACCAAGCCGATAACGCTGGGCATCACCGTACGAGAACAGACGGCCCTGTAACATTTTATCGGGTGAAAAACCAATACCTGGTACGATGTTGGCTGGATTGAAGGCGGACTGTTCGACTTCAGCAAAATAGTTTTCGGGGTTGCGATTCAGCTCCACAATACCGACCTCAATTAGCGGGTAGTCCTTGCGGACCCATACCTTTGTCAGGTCGAA
>JAIVXD010000199.1:0-5280 GCA_048636195.1 Anaerolineales bacterium | reverse complement strand
AACTAATAGTACTTATCATCAATAACCCCTTTCCTGATTTAGAAGCACTGATCCAATGTCATTAGGATAAGCACACCAAAGGTTGGTGGGATCATCCATACAGTACCAGAAATGATCGGCGCTGATCTGTTGATGTACGAAAAGGGATTGGTTACCCTCAAGGGGGTGTTGGCCGACGTAGACCCCACCTTAATGTTTGATCTTCAGAAAGTTATCGGGTGGTTCCTCTTGGACGTAGGACGTTTGTCGAGGAAACTGCCTAAACAGTAGTGACTGAAGTGCGCTAAAATCCCTAAAGTTATGGTACGCCTTTAGGATATTTACCCTGTGAAGTGCCGAGCCTGTTTCTCTGGGACGAAGACCATTTCTCCGGGGTTTACCCCGTTCAATTTTTACCCCGTTAAACCTCTCTGCCTTTTCTGTTTAACTGGGGCACGCCAGTGACAGCGTATTTAACCGGGGTAGCTCCCCGCAGAGAGACCGGGGCATGGCCGGACGCGGCGTTGTGATGGAGTGGGCCTCCCCGGGCGGAGAAAACGGGGCATTAGAAATAGTGTCGTGCCAGCTCCCATTTCTCGGGAGAACGCCACAACCGTGATTTCAGCAGCTCACGGAGGTGCACGAACTCCTTAGGCAACCGATCATAGAACTTATCAAAGAGCTCCTCATGGGACCGGGCTTCTGCGGTTGCCTTTTCCCGATTGACGGACATGAGACTATAAAAGGTGTCCGGATCGAACTCCAGCCCCTCCCAGTGGATGTCCTGGTAACGCGGCATGTAACCCAACGGACTTTCCACGCCGTATCCCCTCCCCTGAATGCGGTCGATGATCCATTTGACCACTCGTATGTTCTCGCCGAAGCCCGGCCACATGAATTTACCGTTTGCATCTTTGCGAAACCAGTTCACTCGAAAGATGCGTGGCGGGTTCGGTAGACGTCGCCCTATGTCCATCCAGTGGTTCCAGTAGTCGGCCATGTTATACGCGCAGAAAGGCAACATGGCCATGGGGTCCCTGCGCATGGGCGGCTGTCCCTCCGCTGCGGCCGTGGCTTCGGAACCCATGGTGGCAGCCAGATAGACCCCATGGGCCCAGTTGAAGGCCTGAAAAACAAGCGGCACGTCATGGCTCATACGTCCCCCAAAAATGAACGCTCGAATAGGCACACCATCCGGGTTGTCCCACTCCGGATCGAAGGTCGGGCACTGGGTCGCAGGGGCTGTAAAACGGGCATTGGGATGCGACGACGGCCTTCCACAGCCGGGTGTCCATTCTTGCCCCTTCCAGTCAATCAGGTGGACCGGAGGCTCCTCGGTCATATCCTCCCACCACACGTCGCCATCGTCGGTGAGCGCCACGTTTGTGAAAATACAATTTCTGGTCAGGGTGGCCATGGCGTTGGGGTTGGATTTCATGGAGGTTCCCGGTGCCACGCCGAAGAACCCGGCCTCAGGGTTGATGGCCCGGAGGGTGCCATCAGCCGCCGGTTTGATCCAGGCAATATCGTCGCCGACGGTGAATACCTTCCAGCCCTTGAACCCCTCGGGCGGAATCAGCATGGCGAAGTTGGTCTTTCCGCAGGCACTCGGGAAGGCACAAGCCAGATAGTTTCGCTCACCTTCCGGGTTCTCCAGACCCACGATAAGCATGTGCTCGGCCAGCCAGCCCTCATCCCGCGCCATGATGGAAGCGATGCGCAGGGCAAAACATTTCTTGCCCAGAAGCGCGTTGCCCCCGTAGCCGCTGCCGTAGGAGAGGATCGAGCGCTCTTCCGGAAAATGGGTAATGTAAGTGTTCTCGGGGTTGCATGGCCAGGGCACATCCTTCTCACCCGGCTGCAGCGGGACGCCCACCGAATGGAGACATCGTACGAAGATCCCCTTTTCCCCCAGCACATCGAGAACCGCCTTTCCCATCCGGGTCATGATCCGCATATTCACCACCACGTATGGGGAATCTGTGATTTCCACACCGATATGGGCGATGTGCGAACCAAGAGGCCCCATGCTAAATGGAATCACATACATGGTGCGCCCCTTCATACATCCCTTGAAAAGCGTGTTGAGCTTTTCCTTCATCTCGTAGGGATGCATCCAGTTGTTGGTCGGACCTGAGTCCACTTTGTTGAGAGAACATACATAGGTTTTTCCCTCCACCCGGGCCACGTCCCGCGGGTCTGAGCGACATAGAAAACTGTTGGGGCGCTTTTCCTCGTTGAGACGAATAAAGGTACCGCTTGCGACCATCTGGTCACAGAGGGTGTCATACTCCTCCTGGGAGCCATCACATACATGGACCCTTTCCGGCCGGCATAGTTCGGCATTCTCCTTGACCCACTTGAGCAATGTCTCGTGCTTGATGGCTACCCCATCCATCCGTATTTCTTCCATTTTCATTCTCCCTTCTTACGAATTAATGATCTCCGACCACGTCCAGCACGACCACTGCCCGGACATTTTTCCTCCGTGTGCGATCCGAGAACTTCAGCCAAGGGGTTCGGCTTCAAGGCGTTTCGCTGGAGGTGATCATGGTGGGGCCGGTTGAGCTGATAAAAATCCTCATTTTCGGAAACGGAGTATAGGATCAAACGTCATTGCGTGTCAAGCACGATAACGCCAGAGCAGGCTCTAACCCTTACCAATTCTAAGGGGTTTGCCCCCCCCTGAAAGAATCGATAAGAAGTCGCGTTCATTTCAAAAACCAGGCGGTGTGATTTATTTGGAAATATGGGCAGTATCAAAGGCTGGGAAAGGCTTGGAATTATTTAACATGCGAAGGATATTGCATATTTTTACAAATTCATGTATGATGCAAGAATCTGAAAGTTCATAAGAATAGCAAAAGCCCATATCCTGTACCTTTGTAATGACAAGGATAATTCCGACCAGACAATATGGTAACACCGTCTGATCAAAACATGACAATTCAAACCCAAACAAAAAACGAGAAATTAGTCCATATGGCACTGATGATGGCTCATACACGGTATTAATGGATACCAAATTGTGTGGGCTTTTTTTTGTAGTATCTTGAGGATTTGGTCATGTCACCTAACCATTGTTAGTTTTTTCTTGTAATCCTCCTCTTTTCTGGGTATGATTAGGAAACCCTGAAAGAGAGGAGGTGTAGGATGATAAATCTGATTGACTATTTCTGCCCTAATCCTAAGTGTAATGACCATGGGATCAGAGGCCTTGGAAACATCACGACCAGCACACGATACGGCAAGAATAGAACTCATTTACTGCGTTGCAAAACCTGTAATCAGAGGTTCTCGGAGAATCGTAACACTATCTTTATGCACTCCAATTATGGCAAAGAAACTATTCAACGCATTATTCTGGCCATTGCCGAGAGTAACAGCATCCGGGGGACATCAAGAATCCTCTCATTAGACAAAGATGCCGTTAACCGTATTGTACTTAAAGCTGGTGAACACTGTAAAGAGATACTAGAAAACCTGATTCGAGATCTGTGCCTCAATGAATGTCAACTGGATGAACTATGGACCTTTGTAAAAAAAAGAAAGCTATTTCCGACGAAGACTCCGAAAAAGAATATGGTCGCCACTGGATATGGGCATCAATGGACCCAGAATCAAAATTGCTCATCAACTTCTTCGTCGGACAAAGGACATTAGAAGATTGCAGAATTTTCATTAAGGACCTTGTAAAACGGGTTCGCTCAAAACCACTTTTTACATCTGATGAATTGCCCCATTATAAAACGGCCTTGGCGGAGCACTACAGCCACCTTGAGGATGAGCCCAAGACCGGTAAACGTGGTCGTCCAAAAAAGCCAAAGACGGTGATTGATCCTGATCTAAAGTACGCCACTGTTCACAAAACGAGAGACAAAAATGGCAAAGTTGTAAAGGTGGAGCGTAATGTTATCTTCGGTAATCCGAAAGATATTGATCGGATACTGGAATCGTCAGACGCAAGTAACAATATAAACACTTCTTTTATTGAAAGACTAAACTTGACCTTAAGAAATCATAACAGAAAGCTCACCAGGAAGACTCTCTGTTTTGCCAAGCGAAAACAAGCGTTAGAAGCCCATACGAACATCGTCGTAACCTATTACAATTTTTCAAAACCGCATCGGAGCTTAGCACTTAGGAGTTCAATCGGCAAAAGAACGAAGAGGACTCCTGCCATGGCTGCTAAGCTTATTGATCGTATTTGGCCAATAGGTGAAATTCTGGCGTACCCAATTGTCTAACAATAATCAGGTGACATTACCGAGGATTTTCTGATGGCCAAAAAGCCAACCTATGAAGAATTGGAACAAAGGGTCAAGGAGTTAGAAAATGAGGCCTTTGAGCGCGAGCGGGCAGAGGAGGCCCTGCGGGAGAGTGAGGAGAGATACAGAACCATCCTTGACAGCATCGAAGAGATATACTTTGAGGTTGATATTGCCGGTAACTTTACTTTCTTTAATGATTCATTATCTAAAAGCCTTGGATATTCCAATGATGAATTGGCAGGAATGAATAACCGTGATTATATGGCTCCGGAATCCTCCAAGAAAATCTATAATCTCTTTAACCAAATGTACATCACAGGAAACCCCATAAAAAAAGGGGCTTATGAAATCATTAGAAAGGATGGGCGTCGCGGCTTTCATGAAATGTCCGCTTCCCTGATAAAAGACCAGGCAGGCCAGCCGATCGGGTTCAGAGGCATTGCACATGATATAACTGAGCGTACGAAGGCAGAGGAGGCACTGCGGGAGAGCGAAGCGAAGTACAGGAGAGTCTCAGATAACTCGCCGGCCGTTCTCTACCAGTTCATGATGACTCCAGATGGAGCGTTTTCTTTTCCGTACGTGAGCGATGCGATTTTGGCCATCATGGGCATCCCCCCTGAAGACGTCATGAAAGATCCATCAAAACTTCTCGGCATGGTGCATCCTGAGGACCAGGAAATGTTTCGAGAAGGCATCATGAAATCCGCCGAATCTCTCGAATCCTTCCCCCTAACATTCCGGTGCATGAAAAACGGGGAAGTGATATGGATTGAGGCGCGCGGGACGCCAACGCCCTTGACGGACGGAGGCATGCTCTGGGACGGGTTCCTTCTTGACATTACCGAACGTAAGCAGGCACAGGAAGAAAAGGCAAGATTAGAAATCCAACTCCAGCAAACAAGTAAGATGGAGGCTATTGCTACATTAGCCGGCGGTGTTGCCCATGAATTCAACAATGCCCTGATGGGGATTATGGGGAACATTGAGCTGCTTAAAATGGATTTACCTGAAGATCAGAGAAGAGACA
>JAIVXD010000198.1:0-5328 GCA_048636195.1 Anaerolineales bacterium | reverse complement strand
ATTGGCTACCTGCTGGCCAAAGGTATTGGCGACACTTTTCGCGTTTCTCTGACCAGAGACCCTGTTGAGGAGGTCAGGGTCGCCTATGAAATCCTAAGGGCACTGGACCTCAGGTATCGAGGCCCCGAAATCATCTCCTGCCCCACCTGTGGCCGGACTGAAATAGACCTTTTTGGGCTCGTTGACAAGGTGGAAAGGGCCCTGTCCGGTATTCAAGCCTCTCCAAAGGTCGCCATAATGGGTTGCGTGGTAAATGGTCCGGGCGAGGCCAAAGAGGCTGACATTGGTATCGCAGGCGCCCGAGGACATGGAATTCTGTTTAAAAAAGGTAAAGTTGTAAGAAAGGTACCGGAGAATGAACTGGCGGAGGTCCTGATCAGTGAAGTCAAGAGGTTGGTTGAGCAATGAGAATATTGACTATTGACTATTGACTATTGTCACTCTTCAATAATCAATAGTCAATCGAAAATAGTCAATTACTACCCATTACCCTCCGCATCTGGCGGAAGGAGCGAATCGGAGACAAATTCAAACTATGCGCTATTCCAAATATTTCATTCCCACATACAAAGAGATTCCCTCGGACGCGGAAATCATCAGTCATCAGCTAATGATCAGGGCAGGCATGATCAGAAAACTCACCTCCGGCATTTACACATATCTCCCGGCAGGCCTCAGGTCCATAAAAAAAGTGGAAAATATCATCAGAGAGGAGATGAACCGGGCCGGAGCCATAGAGGTCCTGATGCCTGCTGTTCAGCCAGGGGAGCTCTGGCAGGAAAGCGGCCGATGGGATTATTATGGCCGTGAGCTTTTAAGATTTAAAGATCGTCATAACCGTGATGTCTGTTTCGGGCCCACCCACGAAGAAGTCATCACCGATCTTGTGAGAAGAGAGATCCATTCATACAAACAGATGCCCATCAACCTCTACCAGATTCAAACCAAGTTCAGGGATGAGATACGACCCAGGTTCGGCCTCATGCGTGGACGCGAATTTATCATGAAGGACGCCTATAGCTTTGACGTAGACGAAGAGAGCGCTAACCGCAGCTATGAGATCATGCATGAAGCCTACACAAGAATATTTCAAAGATGCGGTCTAAGATTCAGGGCCGTGGAGGCGGATACGGGTTCTATTGGTGGAAGTTACTCCCATGAGTTTATGGTCCTTGCAGACACAGGAGAAGATCAGACCATAAATTGCGTGAACTGCCCTTACGCTGCCAACCTTGAAAGGGCGGAGGTGAAGACGCCCCATGTCCCGCCTGATATGAACAGTGGCGATATGAACACGCTCGAATCGGTTGACACCCCAGACATAAAAACCATAGAAGAATTGACTTCCTTTCTCAGCATTTCACCGGATCAGCTCATTAAAACGCTTATCTTTGTGGCGGATGATGAGGTTGTTGCCGCCCTGGTCAGGGGTGACCACGAACTAAACGAGGTAAAGCTCAAGAATTTTCTTGGCGCACAAACCGTTGAACTGGCAGACGTATCCCTGGTAGAGGAGACCACCGGCGCTCCCATGGGTTTTGCAGGTCCCATAGGCCTAAAGGCAAGGATGGTAGCTGATAATGCCATCAGAGGGATGAAGAATTTCGTTACGGGTGGAAACAGGAAGGACGTTCATATCAGGAACGTGAACATAGGAAGAGATTTTAAAGTAGAAAATTTCGGTGATCTGCGGACGATCTCACCCCATGACACATGCCCCAGGTGCGGCGGGGAAATACGGTTTGGAAGAGGCATCGAAGTGGGTCACATCTTTAAGCTGGGCACAAAATATAGCCAGGCCCTTAAAGCGGTCTTTCTTGACGAGCAGGGAAAGGAGATGCCGATCATCATGGGGTGTTACGGTATAGGAGTTGGAAGAACCGTTGCAGCCGCAATTGAACAGAACCACGACAAGGATGGCATTATTTTTCCCATCCCTGTCTCTCCTTTTGAAGTGACCATTTTACCTCTACAGATGCATGAGACTGCTGTCATTGAAACAGCGGAAAGGATTTATGCCGAGCTTTTGGATCATGACATTGACGTCCTTCTTGACGACAGGGATGAACGGGCAGGGGTCAAATTCAAGGATGCCGATCTCCTTGGCACCCCGGTACGAGTAATTGTGGGACTCAAGGGAGTCAAAAAAGGCCAAATTGAAATAAAACTGCGTTCTGAATCTGAAAGTATCAACGTGCCTGCCAAGGATGCCTCAGCCATTATCAGGGAAAAAGTGAAAGCCCTCTATGATTCGCTTAAATGATATCACATCACAGATCCTCAGCTATCATCCAAAGGCCAATATAGAGTTGGTTGAAAAGGCATATGTCTATTCAGCCAAGGCCCACCAGGGCCAGATTCGACTTTCCGGTGAACCTTATCTATCCCATCCCCTTGAGGTCGCCTACATTCTCACCAAAATGAAGATGGATGTAACCTGCATTGCGGCTGGGTTCCTTCATGACACGCTGGAGGATACCGAAGCCGAATCTGATGAAATTAGACACCTCTTTGGCGAAGAAACGGCCAATATCGTCGAAGGAGTAACAAAAATCAGCAGAATGCAGTTCACCAGTCGCCAGCAACGCCAGGCAGAAAATGTCCGCAAGATGATTCTTGCCATGTCTTCCGATATTCGTGTCATTCTCGTCAAACTGGCTGACCGGCTGCATAATATGCGTACCCTGGGTTTCCAGACACCGGAAAAACAGAGGTTGATTGCAGCAGAAACCGAGGATATCTATGCACCCCTTGCCGGTAGAATGGGCATTCAGTGGATCAAATCCAGCTTGGAAGACCTCTGCCTTTATTATCTTGAACCAAAGATCTACGAGGACATTAAAAACGAGATCGCGCAGACACGGGACAAAAGGGAAGAATTTATCAAGAATGTTATAGAACTGGTCTCAAAAAAACTTGAAGAATTCAAGATCCAGGCTACCATTAAAGGCAGAGACAAACACTTTTACAGTATCTACAAAAAGATGCTGGACCAGGACCTCACAGTTAATCAGGTATACGATGTTTTGGCTTTCCGGGTCATCGTCAGCAGCATCAAAGAGTGCTATGAGGTCCTGGGTCATATCCACTCAATGTGGAAACCGGTGCAGGGGAGATTCAAGGATTATGTATCTGTGCCAAAGGCAAATATGTATCAGTCACTCCACACCGCAGTGATCGGCCCCATGGGCCAAAGAATGGAGATGCAAATTCGGACATGGGATATGGATAAGGTCGCTGAAGATGGTATTGCAGCACACTGGAAGTATAAAGAAGGGACTACTGAGAACAAGACTGATGAAAAACAGTTTATGTGGCTGCGCCAACTTTTAGAGTGGCAACAAAACCTCAAAGACCCTGCGGAATTTTTAGAAACCGTCAGGATGGATCTTTTCCCCGATGAAGTTTACGTATTCACCCCAAGAGGAGATGTAAAGGCATTCCCAAGAGGGGCCACACCGGTTGATTTTGCCTACAGTATTCATTCAGAGGTGGGAGAAAAATGCATGGGAGCGAGGATCAACAGGAGAATGGTTCCGCTCAGATATCAACTAAGAAACGGACAGATCGTAGAAATCATAACATCTACCAAGCAACATCCAAGCAAAGACTGGCTTGAATTCGTAAAGACCCCTCGCGCAAAGACAAAAATCAGGCAATGGATAAGGAATCAGGAGAGGGGCGAAAGCATTGCCTTAGGCAGAAACCTCCTGGAAAAGGCCCTTGAGCGGGACCGCCTTAAACTGCCCAATATTATGAAGAATGAGCAGATCCTATCAATTGCAAAAGATTTTTCCTTCCATTCGGTGGAAGACCTGATTGCTCAGATCGGTTTCGGCAAAATTTCACCGAGGCAGGTGCTTGGGCGCCTCAAGCCTAAGCTGGGAATCAAAGACGAAAGACCCCCTGGCCTTGTGGGGAAAATGGTTGGCCGTTTCAAACGACGAAAAGGAGACCACGGCATCAAAGTTAAGGGCGTAAGCGACATGCTTATCCGTTTTGCTAATTGCTGCCATCCCCTGCCAGGTGAACCCGTAATTGGATTTATCACCCGGGGGCGAGGTGTCACTGTCCACCAGCGGAATTGCAGTCACATTCTTAACGCGGATCCCGAAAGATTGGTGGAGGTATCCTGGCAAGCCTCCAAAGAAGACATATATCTTGCGAAAATAAGAGTGACAAGCGTGGAAAGGAAGGGCGTTCTCTCTGATATCAGCTCTATCTTGACTCAAAAGGATGCCAATATTATAGAAGCACAAATCAAAACTACAGTGGACAAAAAGGGGATTGCCCTTTTTACCATCGAGGTGGAAGACTATAATCAGCTTCAGAATATTATGGGGGCCATAAAAAGGATAAAAAACGTTCTGATTGTGGAAAGGCTCTAAGTCAATTGATAAAATCCTTACGGATAAACTCCACCCGAACTTATTGAGAAATTAAGTTTTAAGATCGCAAGCACGACTTAAGAAAGGATTATCACAAACATTTTATGGTTTTACAACAAGGCCGGACTTGATACAGCTTGTACAGACCCTTATTCTTTTTGTCTGACCATTTTGAAGACTTCTCACCTTCTGAAGATTGGGGTACCATCGTTTTTTTGTTTTATTATGGGCATGGCTGATATTGTAGCCAACCACAGGTTTTTTACCACAGATTTCGCAAACCTTTGCCATTTTGGAATCTCCTTTGAAGCCCTGCCCGCCATCGCAAACGAGCAAAAGAGCTGGCTGTAAAACTTGAATTTTATATGATACTTGGAAAATAATTAAATGGCAAGAAATTTTTTATATTCACAAATATATTTGGTAGAGGTTCACGGGTTCAAAGGTTCCATTCTCGTCCCCGGATTGGATTTGGAATGTGTATTTATGAGAGAAACATCATCTTCGTCATGCCTAATTCAAAATTTGCACCCAAATTGTCAATTACTTGGGAAAATGAGTATTTCCAACGAGGGCTTCGGGTCTTAAATGCTTTCTTTGTCCTTAACCCTCGTATGTGACTCGGCAAGGCCAGCGTCACTTTTTTGATCAAACTGGCAACTTCGGTGACCAGAGGCGCCGCTTAACCCTGAACGTCTGAACCTTGAACCTATGAACGGTTACTACATTTGTTTCGTATTTCCGGCTTAGCCGGGTTAGGAGATTATTTTATCTTGATTCAAGCCCCAAAACAGGAGAATGAAATAAGACTTTCCCCGGCTCTCAACCGGGTTCCCGAGAATTTACGCCACATCCACTTGTTGGGTATTTGTGGGACCGGTATGGCCTCTCTGGCGGGTATGTTGAAACAAAAGGAGTTCGTGGTGTCGGGTTCAGACCA
>JAIVXD010000197.1:0-5333 GCA_048636195.1 Anaerolineales bacterium | reverse complement strand
AGGCTTACGCCTAAATTCCTTATTCGGAGTTTACCCGTAAGGGTTTTATCCCCGAACTCATCAACTTTAGTTCACTTCCCCGCTGCAAGCGGGATAAATAGGCACTTTAGTCACTTTAGCTCACTTCCCTCTAAACCCTCTCAATCTCTTCAGTTCCAAATAGACCATAAGGCTTGATCATCAAAACCAAAACCAGAACAATAAAGGGAAATACCTCGTTCAACGCGGGGATATAGGGGTCCAGATAACCGGCTGTAAGAAATTCCAGAACACCCACTACCAGGCCGCCAATGATAGCGCCTAAGATACTGTCAAGCCCCCCGAAGATCACAGCAGGCAACACCTTAAGGCCTATGTAGCTGAGGTCCACGCCGACCCCTCCGATATTGCCTACCAGGATTCCGCCGATGGAGGATACTACGCCGGCGATACACCAGCTAATGGCAAAGATCCGTTTGACCGAAATTCCCATGCTCTGTGATGCGGTTTGGTGGTCCGCCACTGCCCTCATAAAGATGCCCGTACGGGCGTATTTAAAGAATATGGCAAAAAAGGTCAGCAGTAGCAGTGAGATTCCCATGCTCCAGAGATACAGATAAGTGAGCTTAACGCCCCACAAATCAATGGGCTCTTGAGGAAAGATGTTAAACTGACGGATATCATTGCCCCACAGCATGATGACCACGCCCCTTAAAATGTAGGTAAGGCCTAAAGTGACCATAATCACCGAAATTATGGGCTCTCCGATAAGGGGCCTGAGCACAAGTCGTTCCACAGCCATCCCCAGGAGCACAGAGAAGACCATGGTGATCATAAAAGAGGCAATAAAATTGAGCCCGAAATCTAATGTCATTGATAAACAAAAATAGGCTCCGACCATGAGAAATTCGCCCTGGGCAAGGTTTAAAATGGATGTGGATTTGTAAATAAGGACAAATCCCAGGGCGACAAGGGCATAAATAGAGCCCATGGAAAGCCCGGACAACAAGAACTGCATGAAAAACTGAAACTCGCTATGCAACTTAAATTCCCCCCGTAAGTCTTTTCAAAAAACCTTTGGGTCTTAAAAGGTCCTTATAGGCATCCTCGGGTTTCATGGTACGAATAATCAGATTGGTACGGAGTGTGGCTGTTTTACCGTCCTGGTATCGGATGACAGTCTCAATGGGAAGTTCTTCTGCATCACTGTACAAGCCGGCGATCTCTTTTTTATATTTTTCATTGATAAATCCGCGCCGTATCTTTTTGGTACGGGTAAGCTCCTCGTCGTCCGGATCCAGTTCCTTGTAAAGGAGTAGAAATTTTTCGATCCTGGCCTTTTCAGGCAGGGTGGTGTTTACACGCACTACCTCTCTTTCAATCAGGTCATAAACCTCCGGCTTTGCGGCCAAATCTGAATAGGTGGTGTAACTGATCCGGTGGTCTTCAGCCCATTTGCCCGCATGCTTAAAATCAATACAGATCATGGTTGTTACATATTCCTGTTCGTGTCCCAGGACAACGGCCTCAACAATATACGGACAAAACTTGAGCTTGTTTTCGATAAACATGGGTGAAAACCTTGCTCCGCCTTTGAGGTGCATCAGGTCTTTGACCCGGTCAATAATCACCAGGTGTCCATCAGGGGTAAAATAGCCCGCGTCACCGGAGTGGAGCCACCCGTCTATGATTGTTTCTTTTGTGGCCTCCTCGTTCTTGAGATATCCCTGAAAAAGGCCGGGGCCTGATGAGATAACCTGTCCCACACCCTCTTTGTCAGGCTCAAATATAGAGATATTAGCTATGGGGACCGGGATTCCTACCGAGTCGAAATTTATATCGCCGTCACGGTGAATTGTGGAGTATCCAGCCACCTCTGTCTGCCCATAGATCTGTTTCAGGTTGATGCCAAGGGCGTGAAAGAAGCGAAACACGTCGGGACCAAGGGCCGCACCACCTGTCATGGCAGAGCGGACCCTGGAGAAGCCCAGGCGATCTCTCAGTGCCCTGAACATGGCAGTGTATGCGAGCCAGTAAATAATTTTCCAGAGAAATGGAGGCTTCTCCTTATCAAATTTGAAGTCTGCCCAGCGGTATCCGATTGGGAGGCACAGGTCGTAAATGAGTTTCTTAAAGAAAGATGCGTCCAGATGCTTGACCATGACCTGGCGGGAAAGCCCTTCCCACATACTTGGTCCGGCCACCACCAGACTTGGGGCGATCTCGTAAAGGTCGGCCAGGGAGGTTTCCGATTCCTCCGGGAAGTTTACAGTATAACCGGAATATAAGGCGGAAAAGACACTCATAGTCTGTTCCACAATCCATGGCAAAGGAATAAAGGAAACAAACTGGTCATCCGGTTCTTTGGGATCCACCTCATTCAACGAGGCCACCATGCTTATAATATTCCTGTATGTGAGAAGAGACCCTTTAGGGTTTCCGGTTGTACCTGAGGTATAGCAAATAACCGCTAAGTCGTCAGGCTTAATGGCCCGGACATTTTTCTCGAAAAGGTCTGGTTCTTTCTGGTGTATCTCCCGGCCTATGCGCTCAACCTCGTAGTAATCGATCAGGGATTCATCTTCATAATCCCATAATCCTTTTGGATCCGCATATATGATCTTTTTGACACGGGGGAGTTTCTCCTTAAGGTCCAATATCTTATCCACCTGTTCCTGATCTTCAGCCACAATCATAGTGGCCTCGGAATGGTCAATAATATATGCGGCCTCAGTAAGAATGGAGTCCTGAAAGATGCCAATGGGAATGCTACCAGCCGACTGTGCAGCCAACTCTGCATAAATCCATTCAGGACGATTACCGCCAATGATCCCGAGAGTGTCTCCGGGCTTGAGACCAAGAGAGATCAGTCCCAGGGAAAAATCACGAACATGCTCCAGATACTGTTGCCAGGTCACAGACTGCCAGATACCAAATTCCTTTTCACGGAGGGCTACCCTGGCGTTCCCGAAGCGCCTGGCATTTCTAACCAGGAGCGAAGGAAGGGATTGAGACATGTCTTCAGAATCGGATTTTTTTGAGTTCATTTTCAATTAGAGTCGTGAAAAGGTTTTCTGGTCTTCGCCTAAGTATGCTCTAATCACGTTAGGATCTTTCTGAATATCTCTTGGGGAGCCTTCGGCGATTTTCCTGCCGAACTCCAGGACGCATACCCGGTCTGAGATATCCATGACCACACCCATATCATGTTCTACAAGAATAATGCTTATCCCCCACATACTGTTTACATTGAGGATAAAGCGGGCCATGTCTTCAGTTTCTTCAAGATTCATCCCGGCCATGGGTTCGTCCAAAAGGAGGACTTCAGGACGCATGGCCAGTGCTCTGGCAAGTTCCACCCTTTTTTGAAATCCGTAGGGGAGGGTGCCGACTACCTGTTTGCGAATAGCCTCAATCTCCAGGAGATCAATGATTTTTTCCTCGATCTCCTTCCTGAGTTTCAGCTCCTCACGGATAGTTCGTCCATAATAAATTATGTCTGAAAATATGCCTGATTTGAGAAAGGTGTGCCGTCCCAATTTGATATTGTCCAGGACGGTCATTCCTTTGAAAAGCTCGATATTCTGGAAGGTACGGGCAATACCCCGTTTTGCAATGGTGTGGGTGGGGACTTTGGTGATATCTTCCCCCTTATAAACGATGCGACCCTTCTGGGGGTTGTAAAATCGGCTGATACAGTTCAAAATGCATGTTTTGCCTGCCCCATTGGGACCAATAATGGCAAAGATTTCGCCCTGCAACAGCTTGGTGCTTACTCCATTCAGTGCATGCACCCCCCCGAAGGCTAAGGCCAGGGTCTCAATCTGGATGATTATATCACTGCTCAATCTTACCCCGCTTTTCTGTTGTTTTTGCCTTTAACACCGTATGATATTTTATGTTTTGAGACTACAGAAAAAAAAATATGATGTCAAGGTTTAAGGAAGCTAAAATAATTTCGAGATACGGAATATTTATGAGCTTACATTGTAATTGGAGCGGACAGCCAATAATCTCCGACCAGGCCTTCTTTTACTGTTTTGCCGAGAGCGTGTAAGCGAAATCGGCCTTGATATTTAGCCTTGCAACCGTCACGGAGCCAGGAAAAGGAGGGAAGGGGGCAGCAGATCGAATTGCTCTTTCTGCCTCCTTGTTAAGAATGTCATAACCCGAAGGCTGCAGGATCCTTATTTCCTTTAAATGCCCTTGTCTATTAAGACTGAAAACGATCAAAACCTTCCCCTCAATGAGGTTTTCCCGTGCTTCGCGCGGGTATTCCCAGTGTTTTATTAGCCTTGCCTTGATCGCTTTGGCATAGGATGTATACCTCTTATCCTTGGTATCAAGGGAGATGGTGTCTTCGGCTTCCACAGGTTGTGCCTTTTCATCGGGTTTGATCTTGGCCAGATCCGCATCTGCTGTTTCCTTATCATCGAAGGGATCCACCGGTGGCCGAAGGAGCTCCACGTGGTAGGTCCTCAGGGGCTCGGGAAACCAGTTTATCGGGAAGGCCTTTTGGGCGATTATAAGGATACATACATGAAAGAACAGAGACACGATCATGCAGATCCTTATGATCACTCTCCCACTGGGGAGGGTGTAACCCCTATTCTTTTTCCATTCTGTTATCAGGGCCATTAACCCACCAATCGGATTTTTTGTCGAACCACCAGTCAGAGCTATTGGTGGTCAGTATCTCCTGGGCCATTTGTTTGGCACCATCTGTGATTATCCTTTTAACTGCATATGATAACCAGTCTTTTGCGTTGGGATTCCCTGAATCCAGTTGTCCCTTCAATTCCAATATCAGGTCAAGCTGATCCGCATCTTTGGCAAGGCGGGCTTCCAGTGTATCGCACCCATTAAATTCCCGGAACAGGTCAACAATCTCATTACCAAAACTCAGCTCTCGAACCTGATCTTGAACGGCCCTTTCTTCATCCGTTGTGACATATTTCTTATTCACATAATTATGGTCGCCGGTCCTGGCTTCAGGAAAGTCATGAAAAAGACACATCAAAACGACCTTGTTACGGTCCGCACCTGGCTCCTGGGAGGCAAGTACATAGCCGATCACGGCCGTGCGAAAGGAATGATCTGCCACTGATTCCCCGCCAGATCCGAGGAACTGGTAACCGGTGCGGGGGGTCTTTTTTAGCATGCCCACTTCAAACAGAAATTCTATGGTTCTTTTTGTCATGTATTTTCAATAGGTACCTGACGGGAAAAAGTCAAGGTTGTTTTATCCTATCTTGATTTATTTTAGCAGAGTGTTTAAGATTAATTGAGTTTAAATAAAAATTCTCTTCAACCAGGAAATATGGTTCACCCGGATAGGCCTGATGAAACATCCC
>JAIVXD010000196.1:0-5360 GCA_048636195.1 Anaerolineales bacterium | reverse complement strand
GATGAAAACTGCACGGTTTTGAGATATTGAGGGGTGGCACATTGCGCGTAACTGCTGCCGTTCATAGGTTCATCAACTATGTCAAGCAATATGAAAAATGCGACCCCGCCGCAGGCGAAATCCCGCTTTCAGCGGGAAACCCTGAACTGTGAACCTGACAACCTGAATAGTTACAGACATACAAGGACATGTATTTGATCTGGCTCCAGATTTGGTAACTTCTCAAAAAATCCAGACTGTATTAGAAAAATCCCCCTCAATCCCCCTTTGCAAAAGGGGGAAGCAGTCGGAATGCCCGGACTTATTGAGATGTTACCAGATTTGGATCTGAGGAGTGCTGGAGTAATGGAAAATCGAAGATCCGCCTTCTTACTGGCGGTTGCTTTTTCTCCGCCCCTCCATCCTTTTGCGGACTTCCTTTTCAAATCCCCTGTCAGTGGGTCTGTAGAAAATTTTGTTCTTGACCTTTTTCGGGAGATATTCCTGTTTTACCCATCCGCCAGAATAATTGTGTGGATAAAGATATCCTCGTCCGTATCCCAGCCTTTTCATCAAGGTGGTAGGCGCATTCCTGATGTGAAGGGGGACAGGCTGGGACCCTGATCTCTTGATCTCTTCTTTTACGGATCTCTCTGCCAGATAAAGGGCATTACTTTTGGGTGCAGAGGCAAGATAAGCGGCAGCCTGTGCCAAAATTACTTCAGCTTCCGGAGGACCCAGCCTTTGCCAGGAATCAAAAGCTGCAAGGGCCACCTGTAAGGCATTGGGGTCAGCGAGGCCAACATCCTCGGCCGCAAACCGGATCATCCTCCGCCCGATAAAAAGAGGGTCTTCTCCTGCCATGAGCATCCGGTAAAGCCAATAGATTGAGGCCTGCTCATCGCTTCCCCTGAGGCTTTTGTGGAAGGCGGAGATCAGATTATAGTGTTCCTCTCCATCTTTATCATATACCAATGCCTTCTTGCTGAGTGCCTTTTCCACGTCATCAAGGGCAACCTGAACTGGCCCATTGCCCCGGCCATCCAGGGCATAATAAACCGCCGCTTCCAGATTGTTAAGGGCTACGCGGGCATCACCCTGAGAGCAATCAACCAGGTGTTCGATGGCATCTGGTGCGAATTCAATATCCAGCATACCAAAGCCCGACTCTTTGTCCCTTAGGGCTCGATGTATGAGTGTCTTGAGTTCTTCCTTTTCCAAAGGGTTGAGAACCATTACTCTGGCCCTTGAGAGCAGGGGAGGGATGACCTCAAAGGAGGGGTTTTGTGTGGTTGCGCCGATCAGGATAATAAGCCCGCTTTCCACATGAGGCAGAAAGGCATCTTGCTGTGCCTTATTAAACCGGTGGATTTCATCCACAAATAGAATCGTTGGCTTACCTGATCCTGCCTTTGCAATTTTTGCCTCTTCAATTATATGCCTGAGTTCCTTGATCCCCGAGGTGACTGCGGAAAAGGAATAGTAAGGAAGTCGAGTATACCCACTCATCAGCCTGGCCAGTGTGGTCTTGCCGGAACCGGGAGGGCCCCAGAAAATCACTGAAAATATGCGACCGCTGTTAAGGGCCCTGGGAAGAAAGCTGCCCGGGCCGAGGAGATGCTTCTGGCCCACTATGTCTTCAAGTCTTTTCGGCCTCATCTTTTCAGCAAGAGGCGCTTCCGGGCTTTCAGTGGGCGTGCTCATTCGGACGGCTTCCTTATAGATAGTGCCTGAGAAATAAGGGTTAAAGTACTATCCATTTCAAGAGGCCTGCCAATTATTAAGTCTACGCCAAGTTTTTTTAGCGCTTGCAGGGGTCTCTTCTTATCATCGCCAGCAACCAGTGCAACCGGTAAGCCTCGTTCTATTTTCTTTATTGTTGCAATGATTTTTGAGTATTCATTATAGGGCGCATTTAAGTCAACAATAACTAGATCAAATTTATTCTTCTTCAATAACTTTAGACCCTCGGCACCGCTCGAAGCAGAAGTGATTTTTCCACCTTTGCTTATAAATAATTGGCACAGCAGATCCTCAAAGATGCCCCCGCCTGATATGATTAAAATATGTGAGTTTTTAATCCTTTTCCTGACAATTCGCGCCTTAAGGGATTGTGGTTTTTTCGCAAGAGGAAGTTTGACAATAAAAGTGGTTCCCTGCCCTTCATTGCTCATCACCTCAATTTCCCCCCTGTGCTGACCTACAATAGCATTAGCCATACTCAATCCCAGGCCCAGGGAGGAGCCGCTTTTTGTATTGAAAAATGGGTCGAAAATTTTACCCTTTATATCTTCCGGAATGCCCAACCCATTATCCTGTATGTAAACATACGCAAAATCAGAATCTTCCTCTGTGGTCAAATAGATTTCTCCACCATTCGGCAGAGCCTCGACGGCGTTTGAGATCAGGCCTTGAAAAACATTCTGTATCTCTTTTGGATTACCTCTCACAGGTGCAAGTTTTCTCAAGTAGGTCTTAATACTTATCTCGGCATCGTCCTGCGTACGGGCTTCCTTCGACTTAGGAAAAATTGACATAACCGCATTCTGAACATTTTTTCTTAAGTCAAAAAGAACAGCATCCGATTCATTTTTTTCGATCCCTGCTAAAACGGCCAGCTTTTGAAGAATAGCGCTCTCTCTTTCTCGTAAACTTTCAACCTTTTCTAAATATTCCAAAAGCTGTGCATCTATAAGAGATCCCGGGGTCCGGGGTTGGGGGGCTTTGTTATCAAAAATACTCATGCAGCCAATAAATTCCTGCCTCAACCCTGAAGCCATGCGGACAAGTGCCTCCGTTTTTTCCGATCGACTACGCTGCCGCTCCATTTGAATCCTGCGATCAAGACCAATCAGGTTCATCAAGAACGCCCTTCGGCCCTGAAACTTGATTTTCTTCACCTGGACCTCGCAGTACAGGGTGTCCTCACCTTTCCTAATCACATAGGTTTCATACATGTCCGGGACCGATTTGCCTGAAATCATCTTGCGGTAGAGCCCGCTTACATAATCAAGGGAATCGGGATGCACAAAATCCAAAAAGCTCCGGCTCAGGATCTCTTCCTCTTTATATCCTAACCACTCCTGGGCCGTTTCATTGGTCATGATAATCTTTCCCTCCTGGATGAGGAATAAGGCTACAGGAGTATTATTGAGCAATTGTTGGCCTTCCCTTAGTGCCTTTTCAACAAGCCGGTGCTCTTTCTTAAGAGATGTTAGTTTTTCTTTCAGTGCCTTATTCTCGCCTTTCAATCTCTCAAGTCGGTTTTTCAGATTGCCTTGCTGGGCGGCGCTCATGTCTATTTCTCCTGATTTAGTGACACGGTCAATTGTATTGTTTCTTTCCTAAAACAGCCTTGCAGATCTTGGACATTTACCGTATCATGTTTTTCAGTTACCTTACAACAGCTAACTATTCTTTAAGGAAATACCAAAAGTACCTGACCGAGGATACAGTGAAACAGCATAAACCATTTGTTCATGTTCATGTCCATACCGAATATAGCCTCCTGGATGGTGCCATTCGCATTGACCAAATGCTAAAGAAATCCCGCAGCCTGGGGATGGACGCCGTCGCCATCACGGACCACGGAAATATGTTCGGGGCCATACAGTTTTATGACCAGGCAGTCAAAGCCGAAATCAAGCCCATCATAGGGTGTGAAATATATGTCGCCCCCGGGGACCGTCGGGATCGATCGCCGTCAAGGGATGGAAGTCCCAATGCCTATCACCTGGTCCTCCTGGTTATGAACGAGGAAGGGTACAAGAACCTGAGTCAACTTGTGACTTTGGGCCATTTGGAAGGATTTTACTATCACCCCCGTGTGGATATGGAGCTTTTAAAAGAATTTAACGGAGGCCTCATAGCTCTTTCCGCCTGCCTCAAAGGAAATGTCCCATTTTTTATCAATGCAGGCCGTTTTGACGCCGCCAGGGAGAAAGCGCAGGAACTTGCCAGCATATTTGATAATGATCGCTTCTACTTGGAAGTACAGGCCAACAAACTGCCTGAACAAATAAAGATAAACAGGGCTCTGAGAGAACTGTCTCAAGACCTCTCTATCCCTCTTGTTGCCACGAACGACTGTCACTACCTGAACCAGGAAGACGCTGAGGCCCATGATGTGCTTCTTTGCGTGCAGACAGGCCGAACCGTTGAGGATACAAAACGTCTCAAATTCTCAAGTAACGAATTTTATTTCAAATCCAGGCAGGAAATGGAACAGGCCCTTCAGGGTTACGAAGATGCGCTCGCCAATACTGTCCAGATAGCCCGGCTTTGTGAGTATGAGATGGAGTTCGGTCGTTATAAATACCCCGTATTTCAGGTTCAAAGGGAAAAAAGCCTGAATGAGCTATTAACCGAGGACTCCCGGAAAGGGCTAAAGGAAAGGCTTGCACAGAAAAAAGATGAAGAAGGCGATGTGGCCGAAACTGTGGTCAGGGAATACCGTGAGAGACTTGATTTTGAGCTTGAGATCATCCATAGCATGGGGTTTGCCGGCTACTTTTTGATAGTCGCCGATTTTATAGCTCATGCCCGACGTCGTGATATTCCTGTAGGACCTGGCCGCGGATCAGCCGCAGGCTCACTCGTTGCCTATTGCCTCAATATCACCAATATCGATCCCATCAAGTACGGGCTTCTCTTCGAGCGATTTCTGAACCCCCAGAGAATAAGCATGCCCGACATCGACATTGACTTCTGTATCAACGGCAGGGATGAAATTATCCAGTATGTGGCCGAAAAATACGGCCGCAATAATGTGTCCCAGATCATCACTTTCGGCACCATGAAAGCAAGGGGTGCCATAAGAGACGTGGGTCGCAGTCTCAATATCCCTTTAGGAGAGGTAGACCGTATTGCAAAGCTGGTCCCGGAAGGTCCCGGGGTCACCTTGGATAAGGCTATACAGGGTGAACCTGAACTCAGACGGCTTGAGGAAGGCGAAGGGCCTGGAAAGAAATTGTTGAAGATAGCCCGTGCCCTTGAAGGTCTGGCCAGGCATGCATCCACTCACGCATCCGGGGTGGTCATTTCGGACAGGCCTCTTGTGGAATATCTGCCGCTTTTTAAGGGCTCCAAGGACGAAATAATGACCCAGTACACCATGGATCGGATTGAGCAACTGGGTCTCATCAAATTCGATTTCCTTGGACTAAAAACCCTGACGGTCATCAAACAGACTCTCAAGCTCATCGAAGAAACCACTCAGAAAAAATTTGATATTGATAAGATACCTCTGGATGACGATGCCACCTATCAACTGTGCAGTGACGGAAGAACAACCGGCGTATTTCAGTTGGAAAGTGCTGGTATGAAAGAGCTCTTGCGCAGACTGAGACCTGAGGTATTCGGGGACCTGGTGGCCCTGGTTG